>NZ_JAWXXJ010000018.1:0-77623 GCF_034335085.1 Acutalibacter caecimuris
TTCTCAAAAGATGGCGCGGTATTGCTACGCGCTACGCCAAAAACGCCTCTTCCTTCGCCGCCGCTGTCCAGATCCGTTGTATTGCTATTTGGCTCCTTGTTTATTGACGACGCCATCTAAGATATCCGACAATATACACTCTCTTGCGGGACTGGGGGACTCCGAAATCCTTGCTGTTAAGCATTTGCCACGCGACATCGTACCCCAGTTCATCCAGCGTACTGAGGATGGTCGCAAACGTCCAGCAGTTGTCGTGCGAAAGCAATCCGGGAACATTTTCAAGCAGCAGAAATGCAGGTCTTTTAGCGGCGGCAAGACGGGCGATTTCAAAGAACAGAGTTCCTCTGGCGTCATCCGCAAATCCTCGCCGTTTTCCAGCGATTGAAAAGCTCTGACAAGGAAAGCCGCCGCAAATAAGGTCGATATCCGGCAGCGCTGTCGGGTCGATGGTTCTGGCGTCTGCAAAAAACACTTCTCCCTTCGTATTGTATATGGCGTTGTATGCCTGATTCGCATACTTATCTATCTCGCAGTGGCCGACGCACTCAAAACCGCCTACAGTGGCCAGGCCGGAGCGAAAGCCGCATATCCCCGCGAACATATCAAAAAATCGGATAGCCATGCGCCATCCGACCACTTCACTGTATTAACTTTCACCTCACATTTTCATGCCGAAATCTTCATCTTCGTCCATATCCGGCTCCTGCTCCTCTGCCAGTTCTTCCTCCGTTAGCTTGCGGAAGGAGTCCTCGCTGGGGATGAGCCCCAGAGCACGGCCATTGTCAAATCTACAGTGCAGGGTGCCGATATCGTCCACAGTGAGAACTGTACCGCGGGTGTTGTCATCGACCCGGTGCATATCTTCACCCATGCTCAGCAGCATAATGCGAGTGCCACTGGGGTACTCGGCCTTGTAATACTCAGCCATCCTGTGCAGCCTATCCCATTCGTTCATCTCGAAAACCTCCTTCAGATTCCGCCCATTCCTTGATGAGGTTCCAGGTGCTCGTCCAACTCATCCTCCGTACAGAGAAAATAATCATCACTGTCTGTTCAAGAGTTTCGCTTCGCGAACTCTGTACGAAACGTACAAGTCGCCCTCATCCGTTTCAATAGGCCGCTGCTCGAAACCTTCTCCAAGCCCATCCGAACACTGCCCGAGGATTTCCTCCCGCAAATCCGCCATCTCGTCCGGCGTGAGCGGCTCCTTGAGGTGGCAGTCGATCCGTCCCAGGAGCCTGCCATCCATTTCCTCCACCGTCCAAACAGCCGACATGAGCTTATCTGCCACTCCAGGATTATCGCCCAAATACTGAGCCATATCGCCCATTTCGGGGGCCTGCTCATCGGCAATGCCCAGCTCGATTTGGTCTTGGTACGCGGTCAGAAAACCGCTGCCAACCTCGATATACTCGTCGCACTCGCCATCGTCAAGCTGGCCCACCAGGGGGCAGTAGAACGTCAGCTTGACCGGCCCGGCGGCCTGGGTCATGGCTTTGATATCATCGAACAGCATTTCTTTGGTGAGGTACTGATTGTGGACGATATTCTGTTCCAGGTCTGTGAGAATTTCTTCTCTGGCAGTGCTGACGGCGAAGGCCACGGTGTTGGCGTCGGCCAGAGTGTCGTTCTTGCCGAACACCCGCAGCAGGCGGCTGCCGATCTCGCTGTCGGCTGTGAGCTCCACGTCAGCGGCATTGTCATCCATGAGCAAGAGGCTCCGAGGTGTTTTTCGGATACCCATTTCCACCAGGGCGTGGTGGAGCTCATGGATGTTGGTGGGCAGCTCCCATTCAAGAGAGGTTCCGGCTTTACTGGTGATTTTTGCTTTAATCATTTGATGCACCTTCTTTCATGAAATAGAAAAAGCCGGTCGCTTGTTTTGGAGAAGGTTCTCCAGCGACCGGCTATGTATGCAACGGGCTATCGCCCTTATGCACGCAAAAGACTAACGTCTTTTTGCGAAAAAGGGCCAGCAGACCATCTCCGCTGGCCCTCTCATTTCGTTCTATTCTGTTGTTGTAAGGGTTCACATCCTGCCGGAAAGCCAAAACGCAGTTTTGCCATCCACGTTTTTGCACTTTCGAAATCCAGGCTTTCAGGCATCAAAAAACCGCGCCACAGCGCGGTTTTTTGAGCGAATATCTTTTTTATATCCACAGGATGGCACGCCAGAAGGGATTCGAACCCCCGACCTTTTGGTTCGTAGCCAAACACTCTATCCAGCTGAGCTACTGGCGCTTGTTTCAGCTTCATTAGTATATACCTTTTTCCGGTGTTTGTCAAGAGGAAGTTTCAATTTCCTTGCAAAATTTCATCAGCGAGCACCCAAAGGGGCGCAGCACATTCACTTCGCCCAAGGGCTCCCCCATCACCAGATGGCCGCCGGCCAGGTTCAGTTTCAGGCTCATGATACTCTGTGGCCGTTCGCTACGGTTCACAATCAACAGCAGGCTGTCCCGGTACACCCGGTCCTCCCCGTCGCTGGCGGTCAGTTTCCAGCGCTCAATGGCCAGCAGATTGCCTTCAGCCCGCAGGGTGCGGTACCCGCCCCTGGCCAGTATCCGTTGGTTGGCAGCCCGCATGGCCCCCAACTGCCGGTACCAGCCAAGCAGGTCCGCGTCCTCCCGGCCCCAAGGGTAGCAGGCCCGGTTAAAGGGGTCCCGGTAGCCCTCCATACCGGCCTCGTCGCCGTAATAGATGCACGGCACCCCCGGCAGCATAAATTGCAGTATAGCCGCCAATTTCAGGCGGCTGATCCCCTTTTCCCGCTGGGCCGCTGTCATCCGCTGGGCGCTCTGCCATTCCCGGCCCCGGTGGCCTGCCGGCTCACCTCCCAGTACGGTCAACGCCCGCTCCGTGTCATGGGTACCAATATGGTTCATCAACAGGCGTAGGCACTGGGGCGGGTAGTTCTCCACAATGTTCTCCACCGTTTCGGCAAAGCCACCGGCCGGCCCGCCCAGCAAAAAGCCCAGTATGGCGTCCCGAAACGGGTAGTTCATCACGCTGTCCAACTGGCCCCCCAGCAGGTACCGCCGCCGCACACCATAGGCCGATTTATTCGACGCATCCTCCCACACCTCGCCCAGCACCAGGGCGTCGGGCTTTTCCGCCTTTGCCGCGGCCGCCAGCCGGTCAATAAAGGGGTCGGGCAGTTCGTCCGCCACGTCCAGCCGCCACCCGGAGGCCCCGGCCCGCAGCCACCGGCGCACAATGCCGTCCTCCCCGTTGATAAAGCGGTTGTAACTCTCCTCCACCTCGTTCACATTGGGCAAGGTGGCAAAGCCCCACCAACTGTCATACTCCTGGGGCCAGGCCCGGAAATTATACCACTTATAATAGGGGGAGTCCACCGAATTATAGGCCCCCTGGCTGCCGTAGCGCCCTTCCCGGTTAAAATACACGCTGTCGCTGCCTGTGTGGCTGAACACCCCGTCGATCATCACCCGGATGCCCACCGCCTCCGCCGCTGCGCACAGGGAGCGGAAGTCCGCCTCCCCGCCCAAAAGCGGGTCGATCTTCTCATAGTCCGCCGTATCGTAGCGATGGTTCGAGTGGCTCTCAAACACCGGGTTCAGGTACAGGCAGGTCACGCCCAGGCTTTTCAGGTACGGCAGTTTTTCCTCAATGCCCCGCAGATCCCCGCCAAAAAAGTCGCTGTTGGTGATCTCCCCCTGCTCATTGGGCCGCCAATCCGGCTGGCCATACCAGTCGCTATGCAGGCTGCGCCCGGCGGGCACCCCTTCCTTTTCCCCCCCGGCCTTGCAAAACCGGTCCGGGAACACCTGGTACATCACCCCGCCCTCCAGCCAGGCAGGGGTCTGCAAGCCCTTCTGGTATACGGTTAGCTGCCAGCGGTAGGTGCCGCCGAAAATCGCCGCCCCCCGGTCCCCCCTGGAGAGCCGCTGCACCCCCCTACAGGTGCTGGCTTCAAACAGGTAGAAGTACAGCCCCGGCGTTTCCGGGGTAAAGTCGCACTCCCACCACTCCTTGTTGTCGCCGTTCATGCCACACCAAAACATATCCTGCAACCGGGCAGGCGCCCCCTCCTGCTCCACAATCAGCCGGGCGGCGCTGCATCCCAGCTCCCTGGGCAGGGTAATGCGGAAATGCACCGTGCTCTCCGCCTCCACCGCCCCCACCGGGGTGCGGTACTTGGGGTTACGCGAATAGAACATGGGCCAACCAACTCCTCACAAAATGGTTGCGGCCCGTCCAAGGGGCCGCATAGCGTTCTCCCCCACCCACCGGGCGGGGGAGAACGCCGGCTGCCTATTTTACTTCTTTACGTTACTACATTTTTAGCGTTTTTACGGGGCGATCTTCGCCGCCAAGTTCTTCTCCGGCGGCACAGGGCTGCCATGCCAGATATTGCCCGCATAATCCCTGATAGCCCGGTCCGCCGCAAAGCGCCCTGCCCCGGCAATGTTCACCAGGGACATACGGTTCCAGGCCGCCTTGTCCCCGTACAGCCGCTGGGCCCGTTCCTGGGCCGCCCGGTAAGACTGGAAGTCCGCCAGGGCCATATACTGGTCCCGCTGCAAAAGGGTCTTATAAATATCGTTAAAATGCTTGCCCCCAATGCCCTGGTTTAGGGCGTCCAGCGCCCGGCGGATCTGCCCGTCGTGCTGGTAATGCTGAATGGGATGGTAGCCGGTGCGTTTCAGGCCCTCCACCTGGCTGGCCGTCATGCCAAACAGCAGGATGTTCTCATCCCCCACCGCCTCGTGTATCTCCACATTGGCCCCGTCCAGGGTGCCCAAAGTCACCGCGCCGTTAATCATAAACTTCATGTTGCTGGTGCCGCTGGCCTCGGTGCCCGCCAGGGAGATCTGCTCGCTGATCTCCGCCGCCGGTATCAACGCCTCGGCCCAGGTCACGCAGTAGTTCTCCACAAAGATCACCTTCATCTTCTTGTTCACCCGCTCGTCATGGTTGATGACATGGGCCAGGGTGGCAATAAACTCGATGATCTGCTTGGCAAAGTAGTAGCCCGCCGCGGCCTTTGCCCCAAAGAACCAGGTATGGGGGGTAAAGTCGGCGTTGGGGTTGTCCAGCAGCCACTGGTAGGTGGCCAAAATATTCAGGGCGTTCATGTGCTGGCGCTTGTACTCGTGCAGCCGTTTCACCTGTACGTCAAAAATGGAATCCGGGTCCACCACCTGGTCCTGGGTGCGCAGTAGGTGCTTGGCCAGCCGCTCCTTGTTCTCCCGCTTGATCTTCTCCAGCCGCTCCAGCACAGCGGGGTCGTCCTTATATTTCAGCAACTCGGAAAGCTGGTCGGCGTCATAGATATACTCCTTCCCGATCAGTTCCGTAAGCAGCCCGGCCAGCTTGGGGTTAGACTGGTTCAGCCACCGGCGGTGGGCAATGCCGTTGGTCACATTGGTAAACTTCTGGGGCTCCTCCACGTAAAAGTCGTGGAACAGGTCGTCTTTCAAAATATCGCTGTGTAGGGCAGACACCCCGTTAACGCTGTGGGAGCCGATCACCGCCAGGTTGGCCATTTTCACGTACCCGTCGCTTACCGGCGCCATCCGGGCAATCTTGCCGTGGTCCACGCCCTTGGCCTTCATCTCTTCCCAGAACCGCCGGTTGATCTCCTCCATAATCTGGTAGATCCGGGGCAGGCGCATCTTCACCAGTTCACACTTCCAGGTTTCCAGGGCCTCGCTCATCACCGTGTGGTTGGTATAGGCCACCGTGCGTTTCACAATATCCCAGGCAGCCTCCCAGCCGTAGCCGCACTCGTCCAGCATCACCCGCATCATCTCCGGAATCGCCAGCACCGGGTGGGTATCGTTCAGGTGGATGGCGCACAGCTCCGGCAACTGGTCCAGGTTGCTGTGCACAAACAGGTGCCGCCGGATGATGTCCTGGATGGAGGCGGACACCAAAAAGTACTGCTGGCTCAGCCGCAGTATCTTCCCCTCGGCGTGGTCGTCCTCCGGGTACAGCACCTTGGTAATGGCGTCCGCCATGGCCTGCTGCTCCATGGCCCGCATATAGTTGCCGCTGCCGAACAGGCTCATGTCAAACTGATGGTTCTCCGCCTTCCACACCCGCAGCAGGCTGATGCCCTTGCCGTCCATGCCGGAAACATACAGGTCAAAGGGGATGGCCGTCACCGTGGTGTAGTCCTTATGCTTAACGGCATGGTACTGGCCGTTCCAGCGCTCCTCAATATGCCCGTCAAAGCGCACCTCCACCGAGTTCTCCGGCACCTGCTGCATCCACACCGTGCCTCCCGGCAGCCAGAAGTCCGGCAGCTCGGTCTGCCAGCCCTCCACCAGTTTCTGGCGGAACAGCCCGTATTCATACCGCAGCGAGTACCCCATCGCCGGGTACCCCTGGGTGGCCAGCCCGTCTAAAAAGCAGGCCGCCAGCCTTCCCAGGCCCCCGTTGCCCAGGCCCGCGTCCGGCTCCTGGCGGTACAGGTGCTCCAGCTTGATGCCGTACTCCGAAAGGGCCTGGCGCACGTTCTCCTCCAGCCCCAGGTTAAACAGGTTGTTTTTCAGCGAACGCCCCAGCAAAAATTCCATACATAAATAATAGATGCGCTTGGTCTCCGTGCGCTCGGCGTTCTGGTTAAACTCCGCCCGGCCCTTGGCCATCAGTTCCCGCACAATCAGGGCCACAGCCTTATAATATTCCTCGTCGGTGGCGTTTTGCAGCGACACCCCAAAGGTGTGGGACAGCTTGTCCTTAATGGCCTCCTTGATCTGCGGGACGGTAAGAGAATAGTTCATGTAAATGCCTCCAATTCAAAAGGGTGTAAGAAATAATGAAAGTATAATATTGTGTGTACTATAGCAAAAATTTTAACTCCTCTTTCGCGCATACCAGATGGAATATATGAATTATACACTAATTTTTCCGAAAAAGCAACTCCCATTCTTCGAAAAGAATCGCCACTTCCTTATACTAATATTTATTATACACTTTTGCGGTTAAAATTTCAACAATTAATTTGCATCATTATAACCCACCCCGCCCCACCAAAAAATGGCCGCCATCCCCTGTTTTTCTACAGAATTCCCTCTTCCCTACCGGCGGGTTTTGTCGTATAATAAAGGCATATTACCTTTATTAATGAAGAAGGGACGGGTAGCATTTGGAAAAAAGACGAGTAAGGCTGACGATCAACGGGGTTGTCTGCGGGCTGATCACCGGGGAAAGCGAGGCGTATATGCAAACGCTGGCCGACGAGGTGGGCGGGCTGATGGGCCAGATCATGGCCTCTTCCCCGCTGATCACACGGGAGGCCGCCGCCCTCACCGCCGCCCTCAGCATCTGTGACGACTGCCACAAAAATGCCGAGCGGGCCGCCGCCCTGGCCGGCAAGGCCGAGGAGTTGGAGGTAGAGGCCGAATTGTGGCAAGAGGAAAAGGTAGAACTGCTAAAGTCAGCGGTAGACACCCAGAAGGACGCCCAACTGGCGGAAAAAGCCGCCCGGCTGGAGTCGGAAAACGCCCGGCTGCAAGAGGCCGTAGCCCGGTTGCAGGAGGTAGAAGAGGAAAACCAGGCCCTCCGCCAGGCCGCCCAGGAGCCCGACGCCCGGATCCAGGCCCTGGAAGCGGAAAACGCCGGCTTGCGGGAGAATCTGGACAAGCTTAGCGAAACCGTGCGCCAGAACAGCGATTCGCTGAAACTGGCCGAAAACCGCCTGGCCCAGCGCCTGGAGGAAAACCAGGGCCTGCGGGACCGCCTGGAGCACATGGCGCAGGCCCTAAAGGCCGCCCAAGAGCAGCCCGCCGCCCCGGCGGCAGCCCCCCGGCGGGCCGGCAAAAGCCGCAAAAACCCCCTGCGCCGGGAGGAAGAGCCCATGGAGCAGGAGGGCCTGCAAAGTTTCTTTGCCCGCGAGGAGAACACGCCGTGACCGCCCCGCTGGAGGTGCTGGCCCCCGCCGGCAACTGGGAGGCCCTGGAGGCAGCGGTGCGGGCCGGGGCCGGGGCCGTGTACCTGGCCGGCAAAAGTTTCGGGGCCCGGGCCAAGGCCCGCAACTTCTCTCAGGAGGAGTTGGCCCAGGCCGTGCGCTATTGCCACCAGCGGGGGGTGCGGGTGCACGTCACGGTCAACACCCTGCTCAAAGACAGCGAGCTGGCCCCTGCCCTGGCTTTTGTAGATTTCCTGTGCAGCCTGCCGGTAGATGCCGTGCTGGTGCAGGATCTGGGCCTGCTGGCCCTGCTGCGCCGCCGGGCCCCGGCGCTGCCCATCCACGCCTCCACCCAAATGAGCCTGCACACCCCCGCCGGGGTCCGCCTGGCCGGGGAACTGGGGGCCGTACGCGCCGTGCTGGCTAGGGAATTGAGCTTGCCGGAGATCCGGGAGATCGCCCAAAGCACCCACATGGAACTGGAAACCTTCGTGCACGGGGCCCTGTGTATGTGCCTGAGCGGCCAATGCCTGCTCAGCGCCATGCTGGGCGGCCAGAAGGGCGGGGCCCGCTCCGGCAACCGGGGCCAGTGCGCCCAGCCCTGCCGCCTGCCCTTTGCCGCCGCCGGGGGCACGGGCCATGACCTCTCCCTTAAAGACCTCTCCTACATCCAGGGCGTCCCCCGGCTCCAGGCGGCCGGGGTGTGCTCCGTCAAGATCGAAGGCCGCATGAAACGCCCGGAGTACGTAGCCGCCGCCACCGCCGCCTGCCGGCTGGCAGCCGGCGGCCAACCGGTACCCCCGGCCCTCACCCAGAGCCTGGAGGCCGTGTTCTCCCGCTCCGGCTTTACCGCCGGCTACCTGTCCGGGCAGCGGGGCCGGGCGATGTTCGGCACCCGCCGCAAAGAGGACGTGGCCGCCGCCACCGAAAAGGTGTTGGCCGGCCTGCGGGGCCTGTACCGGGCCGAACGGCAAAGCGTCCCGGTGCGCCTCACCCTGTCCCAGGGGCAAGGCCGCGCCCTGCTCACCGCCGAGGACTGTGAAGGCAACTCCTTGCGGGTAGACGCAAGCTTAGAGCCTTTACACACAGACGCCGGCCGGGCGGAACAGCAGCTACGCAAAACCGGCGGCACGCCATTTTGCGCCGGGGACGTCCATATCCCTACAGATGGTGTATCCCTCTCCGTAGCCGGGCTCAACGCCCTGCGCCGCCGGGCCCTGGAAGG
This sequence comes from Acutalibacter caecimuris, assembly GCF_034335085.1. Taxonomy (NCBI): domain Bacteria; kingdom Bacillati; phylum Bacillota; class Clostridia; order Eubacteriales; family Acutalibacteraceae; genus Acutalibacter; species Acutalibacter caecimuris. The sequence continues at coordinate 9,105 of NZ_JAWXXJ010000018.1, forward strand.
GCTCCTGGCCCTGCGGGGAGAGCGGCAAGCTATCCCCTTTACATCCATCCCGGTTGTAAAGCCAGCACCTTACCAGCCAAGCCGCCAGGGTCAGCCCCTGCCCTTGCGGGCCTGCTTTGCCTCGGCGGCCCAACTGCCCCCCAGCCTCCCTATGTACCAGTCGGTTTCCCTCCCTATAGAAACCCCACCCCAGGCGCTGGCCCGCCTGCAAAACCGGCTGGCCCCCGGCCAGGCCCTGCTGCTGGACCTGCCCCGGGGCCTGTTCGGCTGGGAGGAGGAGCTGCGCGCCCTGATCCGCCAGCGCATGGAGCAGGGGTTCCGCCACTTTGTCTGCGGAAATCTGGGGGCGCTACAGCTTTGCCGGGAGGTAGGGGCCACAGCCCACGGCTCCTTTGGCCTGAACATCACCAACACCGCCGCGCTGGAGGAGTTGGCGCGTCTGGGCCTGCAAGACGCGGAACTGAGCTGGGAGCTCACCGGCCGGGAGATCGCCGGGCTTGGCGGCAGCCTGCGCCGGGGGGTCATGGTCTACGGGCGGCAGGCGCTTATGCTCACCCGCAACTGCCCCCTGGCCAATGCCTCCGGGGGCTGCCGGCACTGCCAGTCCCCCGGCTGGCTGTCAGACCGTAAAGGCAAGCGGTTCCCGGTGATGTGCCGGGCCGGCGGCCGGGGCGGGGCCGAGCTGCTCAACAGCGTCCCCCTCTGGCTGGGCGATGAAGGCCCTGGCCTTGCCGCCGATTTTGGCATCCTGCGGTTTACTGTGGAAAACTCTGTGGAATGTGGGGAAATCTCCCGCCGCGTCCAACAGGGGGAAAGCCCCGTGGGCTCGTACACCCGCGGGCTTTTCCGCCGGGGCGTGTTGTAATGTGGAAAACTCGGTTGAAATTGTTGGCAAGTAATTCGCCATTACGGCGCAATGCACATACAACCGCCAAATTTCAATCTATAAGTGTGCACCTTCCACAAGAAAGTTCCTTCCTTGCCCCAAAACCCTGTTTTACCCTGGGGAAAACCCCACCGGCCTCCTGGGGGGATATCCCCAGCGTTTCCTATTACATTATATAGTGTTTCCCATCGCATCCATTGTTGAAAAGTACCGTTGAAAAATTCCGGGCCGCCCCGTCGGCCCCTATGAGGTGAAATCCATGCAGATCAACTATGTAAAACTCCGTCCCGGCGCCCAGCCACCCCAGCGGCAAACCCCCGGCAGCGCCGGGGCAGACCTGGCCGCCTGCCTGCCCGCCCCGGCCCGTATCGCCCCCGGCGAGGCCCTCACCGTGCCCCTGGGCTTTGCCGCCGAAATCCCGCCTGGCTTTGCCGGGTTCGTGTTCTCCCGCAGCGGGCTGGGCAGCAAGGGGGTGGTGGTGGCCCAGGGGGTAGGCGTCATTGACAGCGACTACCGGGGGGAGTGGTGCGTGCCCTTGCGCAACCTGTCCCAAAGCCCCTACACCCTCTCTCCGGGGGAGCGGATCGCCCAGGTGGTCTTCCTGCCCTTCTCCGCCGGCACGTTTGTGGAGGCCGCCCAGCTTTCCCCCACCGGCCGGGGCCAGGAGGGCTTTGGCAGCACCGGCAAAGGGGGCGCCTGACCCCCCTGCTATCTTGTGCCGGGCCTGCCGGCCAGGGCGGATATGTGCCAGAATTTACGGATTGTTCACAGGATAGCCAACTTAAAGGTTGAGAATCGGCGAAAAGTACGGTATAATGGTAGGTATGGTTCCGCGCCCTATCCACGCCGCAGGCGCCCTGTAGCGGCAAATAAAGCGGCAATAATTGGGAATACTGTATCCGTGCGGCGCCGCCGCATGGGTCGTACCACAACCCCTAAGACCACCGGCCCGGCCGGAGAAAGGCAGTTTATATTATGGCAGGCTTTTCGGGATTCCTCTCCATGTTCTCCATGTTTTCCAAAGATATCGGCATCGACTTGGGCACCGCCAACACCCTGGTGTTCATGCGGGGCAAAGGCATTGTAATGCGTGAGCCCTCGGTGGTGGCTGTGGATGTGCGCACCGACGAGGTGCTGGCCGTGGGCAAGCAGGCCAAAGAGATGCTGGGCCGCACCCCCGGCTCCATCGTGGCCGTACGCCCCTTAAAGGACGGGGTCATCGCCGACTTTGACGTGACCGCCGCCATGCTCAAGTACTTTATCAAAAAGGCCCTGAAATCTGGGGCCCTCAGCCGCCCGCGCATCATCATCTGCATCCCCTCCGGGGTAACGGAGGTAGAGCGCCGGGCCGTAGAGGACGCCGCCCGCCAGGCCGGCAGCAACAATGTGGACCTGATGGAAGAGCCCATGGCCGCGGCGGTAGGCGCCGGCCTGCCTGTGGCCGAGGCCACGGGCAGCATGGTGGTGGATATCGGCGGCGGCACCAGCGAGGTGGCCGTGATCTCCTTAGGGGATATCGTCACCGCCGTATCCGTGCGCATGGCCGGGGACAAGTTCGACGAGGCCATCGTCACCTATGTAAAAAAGAAGTACAACCTGCTCATCGGCGAGCGCACCGCCGAGGAGATCAAAATGCGCATCGGCTCGGCCTTCCCCACCGAGGAAACCATCAACGCCTTTGTAGAGATCAAAGGCCGCAACCTGGTGGACGGCCTGCCCAAAAACGTCACCATCCATGCCGATGAGGTCCGGGAGGCCCTGGCCGACAGCGTGATGGTGGTGGTAGACGCCATCAAGGAAACCCTGGAGCAAACCCCCCCGGAGCTGGCCGCGGATATTATCGACCGGGGCATCATGCTCACCGGCGGCGGCGCGCTGCTCAAGGGCCTGGACCGGCTGGTCAGCCAGGAAACCGGCATCCCCGTCCATGTGGCAGAGCGCCCCCTGGACTGCGTGGTAGAGGGCACCGGCAAAAGCCTGGAGATCGAGCTGCCCAAATCCTATTACCGCAACAGCCGGCGCAAGTAAGCCGCGCCGCCCATCCCCCCAGAGAGGAGGTTTCCTGTGAAAGACATACTAAAAGGCGGTTCGTTTCGGGTGCTGGCCGTCACGGTGGTGGTCCTGCTGGGGCTTATCATCTATACGGCCTCGGCAGGGGGCTCCTTTATCGCCAGCCTCCTGGGGTTCGTGTCCACCCCCATGCAGGGGGTGGCCTCCAACGTAACCGGCAATGTCACCGAGTTCCTGGACCTGGACGGCTTTACCAAAGACGAGTTAAAGTCCCTGGTGGCCTCCCTCCAGCAGGAAAACAGCCAGCTTCAGGACCGCCTGGTGGACTACGACGAGGTCAAGCAGGAGAACAGCCGCTTAAAAGAGCAACTGCGTATCAGCGAGGCCGAGCCCCAGGTGGAGATGCGCTCCGCCGCGGTCATCGGCCGGGACCCCAACGATATGTTCTTCGGGTTCTCCATCGGTATCGGCACCCTGTCCGGTGTCAGCACCGGCGACCCCGTCATCACCTCCCAGGGGCTGGTGGGCATTGTCACCCAGGCCTATGCCACCACCAGCAAGGTGTCCTGCCTGCTCTCCGAGAAGGTGGAGGTAGCCGCCGTTTCCATTGATAAGCAGGAGAGCGGCGTTGTCACCTGCGACATCATGATGGCCAACTCCGGCCTCTTGCGCATGGACTACCTCTCCCCGGACACCAAGCTGGAGGCCGGGGACATTATCACCACCTCCGGGGCCGGCGGGGTCTATCCCGCCCGGCTGAAGATCGGCCAGGTAGAGAGCATTGAGAAGTCGGAGATGGACGTGTCCCGTTACGCGGTGATCCGCCCCTTCCAGGACCTGTCCACCGTCAAAGAGGTGCAGGTGATCATCGACTTCCCCGGCAAGGGGGAGGATGACGGCATCATCGACCCGGCGACGATCCCCGACGGCGGGGAGGAGGACGCGGAATGAGGGACCTGACCCGCCTGACCCGGTACCTGGCCTACACCCTGGAGCTGCTGGTCCTCTTCATGCTGCAAGAAACCCCCGGCCTGCTGCCGGACATATTCGGCGCGCGCCCGGTGCTGGTGCTGCCCGCCGGCCTGGCCATTGCCATGTTCGAGGAAGAAACCCCGGCCATGGCCTTTGGCGTGGCGGCCGGGCTTTTTTGCGACTTCGGCTATTCCGGGGTGCTGGGGTTCCACGGCCTGCTCATGGCCCTGCTATGCTTTTTCATCAGCCTGCTGGTGCGCAGCTATATGCAGGTCAACGTGGTTACGGCCCTGCTGGCCGGCGCCGGCGCCCTGGGCCTGCTTATGGCCGGGCAGTGGCTGTTTTTTTACTATTTCCGCTACGCCATGCCCCTGTACGCCCTGCGCTACCACTACCTGCCCAAATACCTGTACACCCTCCTGTTCACCCCGCTGCTCTACTTTCTCAACCGGGGCCTGTCCGATATCCTCCAGTCCCAAGAGAGCCAGGGGTTTTAGCCGGGAGGGGCCCAACTGACCTATAGAGGTACTCTACATGAAACTGCCTTCCATAAAAATTGGCCGCACCACTGCCTGTGTCCTGGTGGTCGTCATCTTTTTTACCATATTTGAGCTGCAACTGTTCAACTGGCAGATCCTGCACGGGGAAACCTTTGAGCAGGAGGCCATGAGCCACCGCACCGACGCGGTGGAGATCTCCGCTGCCCGCGGGGAGATCTGGGACCGGGACGGGAACGTGCTGGCCGGCAACAAAATCGTGTACGAGGTCATCTACAACGCCCTGTATATGGATGACAGCCGGCGCAACGCTACCATCCTGGAGGTCATCGACCTGTTGGTAGAGCGGGGCGAGGCATGGCGGGATATCCTGCCCATCGAACTGGACGAGCAGGGCAATTACCGCTTTATCGAGGGCCAGGAGGACGAGATCGAAATCCTCAAGGGCCGGGACTTCCTCAACCTGGCCGACTACGCCACCGCCGACGAGTGTATGCAGGAGCTGGCCAAAAAATACCGCTACCAGGGCTACTCCAAAGAGGACACCCGCACGGTCATGTCCGTGCGCTACTCCATGACCAAGGACGGTTTTTCCATCAATGACCCCTATGTGTTCGCCACCGGCGTTTCCTCCGAAACCGTGGGGGTATTCGGCGAGTACGCCTCCCAGTGGCCCGGCGTGGAAACACGGGTAAACGTCAGCCGGTATTATGGCGAGGACGGCTCCCTGGCCCCCCACGTGGTGGGCTACACCTGGCGCATCTCCGACAAACAATTGGAAGCGGCCGAGGAAAGCGGCAACGCCTATGACAGCGAAACCAATATCTCCGGCTACAAGGCCATTGATGTTATCGGCACCAGCGGGGCCGAGGCCGCCTTCGAGGAAGAGCTCCGGGGCAAGCGGGGGCTGGAGGCCGTGTTCACCGACGAAAACGGCAGCGTAACCTCCACGGCCACCACCATCCAGCCGGAGCAGGGCCACAGCGTCCAGCTCACCCTGGATTCCGACCTGCAACGGGTGGCCAACCTCTCCTTGGAGAAGAACATAAAGGCCAACAAAAACTCCGGCGCCAAAGGCGACCGGCGGGCCCATAACTGCAAGTTCGGGGCCGCCGTCGCCATAGATGTGTCCGACTTCGGGGTGCTGTGCAGTTCCTCTTACCCCGGCTACGACCTGAACCGCTATTATACCGACAGCAGCTACCGCACGGAGATCATCAACGACAGCGAGATGCAGCCCGCCTACAACCGGGCCCTACAGGGTATGTACGCGCCGGGCTCTATCTTCAAGCCCATGGTGGCCATCGCCGGCCTGCAAGAGGGTGTCGTCGACGACCGCACCGGCCTGTACCCCTGTGAGGGGATGTTCGACTTCGAGGACCTGCACCTGCGCTGCACCGGCATACATCCCTGGGCCAACGTCTACGAGGCCCTCATGTACTCCTGCAATGCCTATTTCTGCGAGCTGGGCTTGCAGCTAGGCATCCGCCGGCTGGACGCCTACGCCGAGTACTTCGGCCTGGGGGAATTGACCGGCGTGGAGCTCTACGAGTCCGAAGGCATCATGACCAGCCCCCAAGAGTACCGGGAGCGCCACACCGACCTGGGTGCCGACTGGACCGACGGCAACACCGCCCAAACGGCCATCGGCCAGGCGGACAATATGTTCACCCCCCTACAGTTGGCCACCTATTGCGCCACCATTGCCAATGGGGGCGTGCGGCTGCGCACCCACTTTTTGCAGCAGGTAACCGACTATACCGGCGACGAGCTCATCCGCCGGTACGAGCCCGAAGTGCTCAAAGACGCGGTCATCCGCTCCGACGTGCTGGCCGTGGTCAACAACGCCATGGTCATGACCGCCACCGACGGCCTGGCCAGCAGCGTGTTTGGCAACTACCCGGTCCCCGTGGCCTGCAAAACCGGCACCGCCCAAACCTCCGGCCTCACCTGGGAGGAAGGCGGCACCGAGGAAAATATCACCTTCATCGCCTACGCCCCGGCCCAGGCCCCGGAGATCGCCGTGGCCGTGGTGCTGGAGCACGGCAGCAGCGGCAACTATGCCATGAACGTGGCCAAGGATATCCTGGACTGCTACTTCGGTTTCTACACCTGGGATGAGGACGGCAACCGCTACGACCAGGACGGCGATATGGTGGACGACGAGGGCAATGTCCTCAAAACCAAAGAGGAGTTGGAGGAAGAGGCCGCTGCCAAAGCCGGTACCGCCAGCCCTGCCCCCACCCAGTCCCCTGCCGGGGTGGGCGGGGAAGGCACGGCGGGCGAAGAGCCTACCCCCTCCCCTACCCCCACCCCCTGGCCCGGGCGGGGCAGCAGCATCCCCAACACCCCCTATACCGGCGGCAATACCCCGGCCACCCCCGCCCCCGGCGAGGAAGAGGCCCCGGCCGGGGACGCGCCCACCCCCACGCCGGGCAGCATCCCCTACTATTACGGCCAGGCCACCCACGCCCCCTCCGCCTCCCCGGAACCCTCCCCCTCCCCGCCACCCGACCCGGACAACGGGGACGGCTGACCGCTCAAAATCCAAAAAAGGAGCAGCTACCATGATCACCAATGAATTTGACCCCCAGCGCCGGGCTATCATAAACCCGGAGGACCATATCAAGCCCGTAGAGGGCCTCCCGCCCCTGTGCGTGGGCATTTTCTCCCACCGCACTGTCGAGCACCTGGTCGCCCGGTTCGGCGGCGTCCAGGTCAGCCAGTGCCACTGCTGTACCGGCGATATCCCCCTGTACCGGCTCACCGCCTACGGCGCCGGCCTCACCCTCTTCCTGCCCATGGTGGGCGGCCCCGGTGCCGCTGGCTTTATCGAGGAGCTGATCCCCAAAGGGGGCCGCTATTTCGTGTTCTGCGGTGCCGCCGGGGTGCTGGATAGCCAAATCGCCCACGGCAAGCTGCTGCTGCCCACCGCCGCTGTCCGGGACGAGGGCCTCTCCTACCACTACCTGCCCCCGGCCGACGAAGTGGCCCTGGACCCCCTGTGCGTAGACGCCTGCCGCCAGGCCCTCACCGGGCTGGGTTTCCCCTTTGCAGAGGGCAAAACCTGGACCACCGACGCCTTCTACCGGGAAACCCAGGCCAAGCTGGCCCGCCGCAAAGCCCAGGGCTGTATCTCCGTAGAGATGGAGTGCGCCAGCCTGGCCGCCGTGGCCCAGTTCCGGGGCGTGCCCTTCGCCCAGTTCTTCTGGGCCACCGACACCCTGGACGGGGACGGCTGGGACAAGGGCATCCTCAGCGGCAAGGGCGCCGGGCTGGAGGAGGTCTGCCTACAGGCCGCGGTAGAAACCGGCAAGCGCCTGGCCGCTTCCGCCAACCGGCAAGTTTGAATATATACCAAAAAAGGCCCTGCTTTTTTGTGCAGGGCTAATATAATTCCAAAAAAAGACTATTTGTTTTTGACAAAAGCTTTCCAGTGTGATAAGATATAGGACAAGGCGGTGTTCTCCTATGGGAATTGCAACTGTAATCACCTCCGGCAAGGGCGGCGTGGGCAAGTCCACGGCCGCGGTAGGGCTTGGCCGGGCCCTTGCCCAGCGGGGCCGCCGGGTGCTGCTGGTAGACTGCGACGCGGGCCTGCGCAGCCTGGACCGGATGACCGGCGTAGAGGAGAACCTGGTGTTCGACACCTCCGATGTGGTCTTTGGCCGCTGTTCCCCTGCCGAGGCCATCTACCCGGTCAGCGAGGGCCTGTTCCTGTTGCCCGCCCCCGCCTCCGGGGATGACCTGATCCGTCCGGGGGTGATGCGCCGGCTGGTGCCCTTGCTCAAACGCTATTACGACCATGTGCTGCTGGATTCCCCGGCAGGGGTGGGTATCGGGTTCCGTTCCGCGGCCTGCGCGGCAGACCGTGCCCTGCTGGTGTGCAGCCCGGACCCGGTCTGCGTGCGCAGCACAGGGAACGTCCGGCAGTTGCTGGACGGGCTGGGCGTGGCGGACAAGCGGCTGCTCATCAACCGCTTCAACGGCGCCTTTTTTGACCAGACCGGCGTGTACAGCGACCTGGACGGTGTCATTGACGCCGCCGGGGTCCGGCTGTTCGCCCTGGTCCCCGAGGACATCACCATGGCCGCAGCCTTTTTAAAGGGTACCGCCGCGGCAGACGGCGCCCCCGGCATGATGGCCCTGCACCGGGCCGCCGCCCGCCTGGAGGGCAGTACCGTGCCCATGCCGGAGAAACTGTAGTTCGCGGCCCTGACCAACAGCCTATTACCATATTTATCATATATCTTTTACCATTGGGAGGAGTTTATTATGCACATTGCATTAACGGCGCACGACGCAAAAAAAGAGCTGATGGTTCAGTTCTGTATAGCCTACTGCGGGATACTCAGCCGGCACTCCCTGTGCGGCACCGGCACCACCGGCAAGATGATCTCCGAGGCCACGGGGCTCAAGCTGCAACGTTTCCTCAGCGGCCCCCAGGGCGGCGACCAGCAGATCGCGGCCCGCATTTCCTGTGACGAGATCGACCTGCTCCTGTTTTTTCGGGATCCGCTGAACCCCCAGTCCAATGACCCCAGCGCTTTGAACCTGTTACGGCTGTGCGATATGCATAACATCCCCGTAGCCACCAACATCGCCACCGCCGAGGTGCTCATCCACGGCCTGGAGCGGGGCGACATGGACTGGCGCGACCTGGTAAAAACCTGAGCCTGCCCCACCCCCGGACAGCGCCCGCAGCACAAGCCCGCCTGTCCATAGCCCAAAAAAGAATTTCCCCATCCCACCAGCCGGCTCCAGGCAGCGCCTCCACAGGCACACACAAAAGTTTCGTCGTCTCACCTGCCGGTTCGGTCGGCTCGTGACGGCCACCCCCGGTGGCCCTCGCCCTTTTCAAAGGTGGTGGGGTTCTTAGGGGGCGACAATCGCCAGTGGCGATTTCCCGTCGCCGACCGAGGCGGCAGCCGAGAATCAACGCCCAAGAGTTGGCGTAGCCAACTCTCCGCCGCCGGAGGCATTAAGGTGGTGGGGTCCTTAGATGGCGATTGTCGCCGACCGAGGCGGCAGCCGAGAATCAACGCCCAAGAGTTGACTACGCCGACTCTCCCCCGCCGGAGGCAAAACCAACGCCCCCGCCGGAGGCCCTTTTAAGACCCACCCAAGACCTGCCCAAGACCGCCTCCATACCGGCCCACTATCCGCCTGTTACCTGCCTGAGAACCCCTTGATAGATGCGGCTAACCGGGGCCAATTATACCCAAATAAAGAGGGGTGCCGCTGTTTTAGCGTGTACCCCCAGACTACTGCCTTAAAGGAAGATACCCATGGAATTGATAACAAAAGCCCCCAAGGGCACCCAGGACCTGGCCCCCGCCCAGGCGGCCAAATGGCGGCAGGTGGAGCAGGCCCTTATCAGTGAGGCCACATTAAACGGCTTTGGCGAGATACGCACCCCCGTTTTTGAGCACACCGAGCTCTTCCAGCGGGGTATGGGCGACGTGACCGACGTGGTAGAAAAGCAGATGTACACCTTTACGGACAAAGGCGGCCGTTCCGTCACCCTGCGCCCGGAGGGCACGGCCGGGGCCGTACGGGCCATGCTGGAAAACGGCCTGTACAATGCCGGTTATCCGGTCAAATTGTACTATAATATCCCCTGTTACCGCTACGAAAAGCCCCAGGCCGGGCGGATGCGGGAGTTCCGCACCTTTGGCGTGGAGGTATTTGGCGCCGCCGAGCCCATGGCCGACGCCCAACTGATTGCCATGGCCATGTCGGCCTTTGGGCGGCTGGGCCTGGCAGACGTGGGCCTACAGTTGAATTCTATTGGCTGCCCTACCTGCCGCAAAGTCTACCACCAGGCGCTAAAAGCGTACTTTTCCGCCCAAAAGGACAAGCTTTGCCCCACCTGCCTGTCCCGGCTGGATCGGAACCCCATGCGCATCCTGGACTGCAAAAGCCCGGAATGCCAGGCCATCGCCGCCGGCGCGCCCAAAATCACCGCATACCTCTGCGATGATTGTCAGGAGCACTTTGACAAGGTGCAGGCCTATCTAACGGCTATGGGCATCCCCTTTACCCTGGATCCCGGCCTGGTGCGGGGCCTGGACTACTATACCCGCACCGTGTTCGAGTTCCCCTCTAAAAGCCTGGGCTTTGCCCTGGGCGGCGGCGGGCGCTACGACGGCCTGGTAGAGGAAATGGGCGGCGCGCCCACACCCGGACTGGGTTTTGGCATGGGCATGGACCGGCTGATGTTGGCGCTGGAGGAGCAGCAGGCCCCCTTTGGGGACATTCCCCCGTGCGAGGTGTACATTGCGGCCGTAGGCGACGAGGCACGGCTAAAGGCATTGACGCTGGTGAACGCGCTGCACCAATGCGGAATTTACGCCGACTGCGATATCTGCGGCCGTGGCTTGAAGGCGCAGATGAAATATGCCGGGAAAACCGGCGCAAAATTCAGCATGGTGCTGGGCGATACCGAACTGGCAGAGGGCCGGGCCCAGCTAAAATTTATGGCAGACGGCAGCACCCAGGAAGTCAGCATCGGCGAGAATTTTGCCGCCAGCTACACGGCTGCCAGCACCCAGCCTTGGGTGCTAAATTGAGGGCTATGCCCGCAGCTTACTCCCTGGAATTCGCCTTACCATAAAGGTAGCTAAGCACCGGCAAACCCTTGCGTCCCTGCACGGCAGCAGCGTGTGCGTTGGCTTAGATGCTGGCTTTTTGTGTCCGCATTGCCCAAATAGAGAGATAGATATCCTGCCCCCATGCCGGGGCGCATACATATTTTTGAACAACCCGGAGGCTCGCACGCCGCAGCCGCCGAAAGCCCGCCAAAGGCGGGCATAGACCTTAAGGAGAGATGACCCATGTCAAAATTTCGTACCCACAACTGCGGCCAGTTGCGTTTGGAGAACGCCGGGGAAACCGTGACCCTGGCCGGATGGATGGAAAACCTGCGGGAGGTAGGCGGCGGCATTGCCTTTTTGGTGCTGCGGGACTTTTTCGGCACCACACAGGTGGTGGTGGAGAGCCCGGAACTGCTTTCCCAGGTAAAGGCGCTAAACAAGGAAACCACCATCGCCGTAACCGGCACGGTGCGGGAGCGCACCAACAAAAACCCCAAACAGCCTACCGGCGACATTGAGATAAGCCCTGCCGCCATCGAGGTGTTGGGCCGTTGCCACTACAATGAACTGCCCTTTGAGATCAACTTTTCCAGGGACGCAGACGAGAGCCAGCGGCTGCGGTACCGCTATCTGGATTTACGCAACCCCGGTGTAAAATCCAACATCGTGCTGCGCAGCCAGGTGGTTTCTGCCCTGCGCCGGGCCATGGAGGAACAGGGCTTTATGGAGATCAACACCCCCATCTTGACCGCCTCCTCCCCGGAAGGAGCACGGGATTTCCTGGTGCCCTCCCGCAAGCATCCCGGCAAATTCTACGCCCTGCCGCAGGCGCCCCAGCAGTTTAAGCAACTGCTGATGGCCGCCGGGTTTGATAAATACTTCCAAATCGCCCCCTGTTTCCGGGACGAGGACGCCCGGGGCGACCGTTCGCCCGGGGATTTCTACCAGCTAGACATGGAAATGGCCTTTGCCGGCCAGGAAGATGTATTTGCTGTTATAGAGGCGGTCCTGCCACCAATTTTTGAGAAGTTCGGCACCTATGGGCAGCAGGTGTCCAAGGCTCCCTTTAAGCGCATCCCCTTTTTGCAGGCCATGGAGGACTACGGCAGCGACAAGCCTGACCTGCGCATCGACCTGCTGGTACAGGATGTGACGGAGTTGCTGGCCGGCTGCGGCTTTGGGCCCTTTGAGGGCGCGGTGGTGAAGGCCGTGCCTGTATCCAACTGTACCCTCACCCGCAAGGCCATAGACAAGGTTGTGGCCGAAACAGAGGTGCAGACCGCCCAGAAAACCTACTGGTTTAAGCTGGACGAGAAGGGTGAGATCGCCGGGGGCATTGCAAAATTCATCAACGCCAGCCCGGCTTTGGCCGAGAAGGTCGTGGCCCAGATGGGCCTTACGCCCAACACCCTGGTAATGCTGGCCGCCGGCAAGAAATCCACTGCCCAAAAAACTGCCGGCGTGGCCCGCAAGCTGCTGGGTGCGGCCTGCCCGGCGCACATGGACGAAAAACGCTATGAATTCTGCTGGATCGTGGACTTCCCCATGTATGAGATCGGCGAGGAGAGCGGGAAGTTGGAGTTCGGCCACAACCCCTTCTCCATGCCCTACGGCGGCCGGGAGGCCCTGCTAAAGGCTGAGCGCGGTGAACTGGATCCGCTGGAGTTGCGGGCCCACCAGTATGACCTGGTGTGCAACGGCTACGAGCTGGCCTCCGGCGCAGAGCGGAATTATGACCCGGAGATCATGGTAAAGGCTTTCCAACTGGCCGGGCTGACCGAGGAGGACGTGCGGGGCAAGTTCCCGGCTATGTATAACGCTTTCTGTTATGGCGCGCCGCCCCACGCAGGCGCAGCCCCCGGCGTGGACCGCATGATCATGCTCCTTACCGGCGAAAGCTACATCCGCGAGGTCATCGCCTTCCCCATGAACCAGAGTGCCCAGGACGTGATGATGGGCTCCCCCAGCACAGTGTCTGACGCGCAACTGCGGGAGTTGAGTATCGCCATAACCCGGCACGAGGATGAAGGCCGTTAAACGCCCCATCTCCCTAGAAAAAACTGGAAATATCCACCTGAAGGGGCTGCTTGCAGCCCCTTTTTTCATTCAAATTTTCGCCCATATTTTGCGGTCACTTCGAAACAGAATTTTCAAAACACACAATATGTGGTATTGACAACATTGCCTACTTGGCCTATAATAGAAAGGCCCCCCTTGGCTTATGGCTGCCTGTGTGCCTGTGGTGCATCTATGAAGTTGCCTCCGGCGGATGAAGGGACTTTTTGAAAAAATACCCTTGACAATCTTCAAAAACTTTTGTGTGGGGGTAAGCGGGCTGCTTTTTGTAAGGAGATTTATCCGTTTTTGAGGGTGGAATTTTCTTGATTTTTCTTCTATAATTTTGTTTTTCTTCCTCCTTTTTGATTGGGGACATTTAGCTGGCTTTTGATAAAAGGTTTTTTCTGTGAATTTCGCTTTCTTTCATACGAAATTGCAATATGCGCCGTCGCCTGGACAATAGGGCTGGCTAACAGGCCCGGAGGCAGGGCCTCTGGTTACAGGAAACGGCTTTACTATACATGGAAAACTATATTTTGAGAGGAGTCATCAGTCAAATCATGCCAAAGAAAATTATCAAGCGCAATGGCGAACAGGTAAAGTTTGACCCGGCAAAAATTCGCGGGGCCATCTTCAAGGCCAATGTCCGCATTGCCACAGAGCGGTTCAGCGACGCGGACCTGGACGGCCTTACGGCCCAGGTTGTGGCAGAGCTGGATAAAATGAAGGCTATCCCCACGGTGGAGCAGACCCAAGATATTGTGGAGGAAAAGCTGATTGCCGCTGACTATGCCAAAACGGCCAAAGCCTACATCCTCTACCGGGCCCAGCACCAGCGGCTGCGGGAGATGGACGACGAACTGGTGAAGATCTACTCGGCCCTCACCTTTGTCCCTGCGGAGGACGTGGACCTGAAACGGGAAAATGCCAACATCAACGCGGACACCGCCATGGGTACCATGCTGAAGTACGGCTCGGAGGGGGCTAAAAGCTTTTACGATAAGTATGTTATCCCCCCCCATCTGACCAAAGCGGACGAGGAAGGGGATATCCACATCCACGACAAGGACTTCTACACCCTCACCGAAACCTGCTGCCAGATCGACCTGATCAAGCTGTTCAAAAACGGCTTTTCTACCGGCCACGGCTATTTGCGGGAGCCGAAGGATATCCGCAGCTACGCGGCGCTGGCCTGTATCGCCATACAGGCCAACCAGAATGAGATGCACGGGGGCCAGAGCGTGCCCAACTTTGACTACTCCATGGCCCAAGGGGTGGACAAGACCTACCATAAGGAGTATTTCAAGGCCCTCACCCAGTTTTTACAGTTGATGAAGGTAATGCCCCACGGCCAGGCCGAGGCGATGGTGGATGCCGCCAAAGTGGCCTTGCACACACAAGTAACCATGAAGAATGTGGACGCCTATGGGCAGCGCTTTGCAGAGTTTTTACCCCGGCACCAGCGGGAAAGCGGTTTTCAGGAAGTGACCTGGGAGGAGGCCTGCGACGCTGCGGCCTATGCCAAAGAAACCGCCTGGCGGGAAACGGACAAGGCCACCTATCAGGCTATGGAGGCCCTGGTACATAACCTGAACACCATGAACTCCCGGGCAGGGGCCCAGGTGCCCTTCTCCTCCCTAAACTACGGCACGGATACAAGCGAGCAGGGGCGCATGGTGATACGCAACCTGCTGCTGGCCACCGAGGCCGGTTTGGGCGACGGGGAAACCCCCATCTTCCCGGTACAGATCTTCAAAGTGAAGGAGGGGGTCAACTACAACGAGGATGACCCCAACTATGACCTGTTCAAGCTGGCCATGAAGGTGTCCGCCAAGCGGCTGTTCCCCAACTTCAGCTTTATTGACGCGCCCTTTAACCTGCAATACTATAAGCCCGGCGACTATGACTCGGAGATCGCCTACATGGGCTGCCGCACCCGGGTAATGGGCAATGTGCACGACCGCACCCACGAAACCACCTGCGGCCGGGGCAACTTAAGCTTTACCTCTGTCAACCTGCCCCGTATCGGCATTGAGGCAAAAGGGGATGTGAAGAAATTCTATAAGATTCTGGACGAGCGCATGGGCCTGTGCGTCGAGCAGCTTTTGCACCGCTTTAAGATACAATGCAGCAAAAAAGCCTATAACTACCCCTTCCTGATGGGCCAGGGGGTCTGGATCGATTCGGAGAAACTGGACCGGGATGACTCGGTGGCAGAGGTGCTGAAACACGGTACCCTGTCCGTAGGGTTCATTGGCCTGGCGGAAACCCTGAAAGCCCTTACCGGCAAGCATCACGGGGAAAGCGAGGAGAGTTACCGGCTGGGGCTGGAGATCATCACCTATATGCGGGAACGGATGGATAAGCTTTCCGCCGAAACCGGGTTGAACTTCACCCTGTTGGCCACCCCGGGCGAGGGGCTTTCCGGCACCTTTACCCGGCTGGACAAGAAGAAGTTCGGGGTCATAGAAGGCGTCACTGACCGGGAGTACTACACGAACTCCTTCCACGTGCCGGTCTACTACCCCATCACGGCTTTTGAAAAGATCAAAAAAGAGGCCCCCTTCCATGCCCTGACCAACGCAGGGCATATCAGCTACGTGGAACTGGACGGGGATGTCTGCAAGAATATCGACGCTTTTGAGAGTGTGATCCGCTATATGAAGGAAGCGGGCGTGGGGTACGGCTCGGTGAACCATCCGGTGGACCGGGACCCGGTATGCGGGTATAATGGCATTATAGGCGAAACCTGCCCCCGCTGCGGCCGCCGCGCCGGGGAAGGCGTCCCCCTGGAAAAGCTGGAGGAACTGCGGAAAAAATACCATGATGTGCCCGACTATTCCAGCCTGATCAGTTGACCCAAAGGGTGGTGGCTGTCAGTTTTGCGCCATTTTTGAAGGGCCCAAAAACCTTTTGTAGGGGTTTGGTTTGGGGCTTTCCCACTTCTCTGAAATTCACATATTTTTAGTTTAATATACTATTTTTAGGAGGAACCTACTATGTCAAACACATCCAAAAAGAACGCGAACATCACCGGAACCGATCAGATCATGGTTGGCGAGGGGCGCGACTTTGAGCGCATCCGCCGTATCACCGGCTACCTGGTAGGTACCATCGATCGCTGGAACAATGCCAAGCGCGCGGAAGAGCGGGACCGGGTCAAGCACTCTATGCGTCAGGAGCCCCGCGTATGAACCTGCTACTTGTCAACGACGATGGGATCTCCTCGCCAAGCCTGTACGCGCTGGCTGCGGCTTTTTCACGCAACCATGTGGTTACGGTAGTAGCCCCGGACGGCAACCGCAGCGCCATTGGCCACGGCATTACCCTGCGCGCGCCTATCTTTGCCCACCGTATCGATTACCCCCTGGGGGTGGCGGCCTGGGCGGTTTCCGGCACCCCGGCGGACTGTACCCGCCTGGGCCTGTTAAACCTGGCCCCCGGTCCGGTGGATCTGGTCATCTCCGGGCCTAACCGGGGGCACAACGCGGCCTCTGACCTGCTGTATTCCGGCACAGTGGCCGCCGCGCTGGAGGCCGCCATGCTGGGGGTAAAGGCCATTGCCCTTTCTACCCCCATAGGGGCCGACGATCAGCAGACCATTGAAACCTTTATTAGCCTATATGGCCTGCTGGATCTGGAAAACGATTTTGACCAGGTGCTGAACATCAACCTGCCCGACCTGCCGCTCACAGAGATTCGGGGGCTGCGCTGGGCCGCTTTGGGCGACAACCAGTGGCAGGGCCCCTATGAGCAGCGCATCACCGAAAACGGCCAGCCTGCCTTTTACCCGCCCAGCCGCCCGCCGCAGATCACCCCCGGCAATACGGATGACTGGAACAGTTTGAATGACGGCTACATCACCCTGACGCCCCTGACCTACCGGCTGGAACAGCCGATTGAGGGCCGCCGGGAACTGCCCTGGCAGTAGGTGGCCCCATGACGCTGCAAGTGGCCGGTATCGTTAGGGAATCGATTGTTGACGGGCCCGGCATACGGTATGCTGTGTTTGTGCAAGGCTGCCCCCACCACTGTCCGGGCTGCCATAACCCGGAAACCCACCCCTTTGCAGGGGGCAGTGCCATGGATACCGCCGGTATTTTCGCCCAGTTCCAGGCGGACCCACTGCTAAAGGGCATTACCCTGAGCGGGGGCGAGCCCTTTTGCCAGGCGGAACCTCTGGCAGAACTGGCCCGGCTGGTGCACGGCACCGGCAAAGATGTGGCCGTGTACACCGGTTACACCTTTGAGGAACTGGCTGCCTCCCCTGATCCGGCTGTGGCCGCCCTGTTGGAGGAAACCGACCTGCTCATCGACGGCCCCTTTGTGGAGGCCCAGCGGGATATAGACCTGCTGTTCCGGGGTAGTAGCAACCAGCGGCTCATTGACGCAAAAGCCTCCCTGACGGCGGGCCGGGCGGTGCTTTGGGAGCCGTAAATAAGCCCTTAACCCCAGCCATTGGCCGGGGTGGGAATAATCTTAAGGAGTTTTTAGCATGAAAAAGAGAGTGCTGGCCCTGTTGCTGGCCCTATGCCTTTGCGTTGGCTACCTGCCCCTAGGGGCGGCGGCTAAGACCATGCCCTTTAAAGACGTGAAACCCACGGACTGGTTTTACGACGACGTGCAGTATGTGTATGACAACAGCCTGATGACATACCGCTACCGCACCAGCTTTGAGCCCAACCGTTATGCCAGCCGGATCACCCTGGCCGGGGCGCTTTACAATATGCAGAAATACGCTAAGCACGTGCGCAGTTCCCTTCCATTCAGCGATGTGAACACCAAAACCACCGCGAAGTACTTTGCCACCTGGGCAGACAGCCGGGGCGTTGCCAACGGCACCGAGGATCACAAGTTTTCTCCTGACGGCAACGTGACCAGGGAACAGGCTGCGGCCATGTTCTACCGCTACGCCGTGCTGTACAAGGGCGCCAGCCGCACCACAGTTTCCCTCAGCACTTTCCCTGACGCCAATAAGGTAAGCAGCTATGCCAGGGAGGCTATGGCCTGGTGTGTTGCCAATAACATTATTGTCGGCAGCACCAACAACGGTAGGATTGTACTGGATCCCAAAGGCACCGTTACCCGTGCCCACCTGGCAGCATTTGTCCACCGCATCAGCAAACTGTCCTTTACCGGCACCGGCTACGAGAAAACCATCACCAGCTTAATCAATGATCAAAAAGGCCTCAACCGCGCCACCTATGCTGACTTGACCGGCGACGGCAAGGAGGAGCTGATCCTAAGCTACACCACCCAAATGCCTGTCAATGGTGACCCCAACAACCTCTTTGACCACCAGGTGGTATCGGTGTACACCATCAGAGGCGGCACCGTGCAATGCCTGCTGGAGAAAAAAATCCTGTTTGCCCTGGCCGGCGGCCCTAATGCCTCGGTAGGCGCTTTTAACGACAACGGGAAAACCAAGCTGTGCATCTATACCAAAAACGGTGAAACCGGCGGGCTAAACTACCGCTATGGGGAATCTTATACCCTGTACACCCTGTCCGGCGGCAAGCTGGTGGAAGATAAATACGTACGCTGCACCATCCAGATAATCAACGGCAACCTCAGCACGACCGCATCGAATGGTTCTATCAAGGAAAACGGCAAAATCACGAACATCACCTACAACCAGTTCCGTGACTGGCAGAAAGGCGCCAAGTGGGGCGCTAAGGTGCGGGTGTACGCTTAACAAACCACAACAAAAAAGGGCTGCCGGGAAACCGGCGGCCCTTCTTGCATAGGGGTAGGACATGGGTAATAGGAAAGGCAGCCGGTATAAAACCGGCCGCCTGATTGAATTGCCTATCTTAAAACCGGGCGTACATAGCCGGTTTGGGGCAGAACCCCTTAAGCGGCCGGTACCAGCTTACTGGCAGTTGGCCTTCAGGGTAGCAAGCTGCTCTTTCAAGGCTGCGGGGAGTTTGTCGCCAAACTGCTTGTAGAACTCCTCGATGCCCTCGGCCTCTTTGGCCCAGGCGGCCTTATCCACCGTGAGGATGCCCTTGAGGGTATCGATGGAGAAGTCCTCCAGGCCCTCCAGGTTGATGTCCTCCGCCTTAGGCACAAAGCCGATGGGGGTTTCCACCGCGTCCACTTTGCCCTCGCAGCGCTTGATGATCCACTCCACTACGCGGAAGTTGTCGCCAAAGCCGGGCCAAATGAAGTGGCCGTCCTCGTCGGTACGGAACCAGTTGACGTTGAAGATCTTGGGGGCTTTGTCGCCCAGCTTTTCGCCCATCTCAATCCAGTGCTGGAAGTAGTCGCCCATATGGTAGCCACAGAAGGGCAGCATGGCCATGGGGTCACGGCGGACTATGCCCACAGCGCCGGCAGCGGCAGCAGTGGTTTCGGAGCCGGTGATGGAGCCTACAAACACGCCGGCGTTCCAGCTACGGGACTGGTAAACCAGGGGCACCGTGTCGGGGCGGCGGCCGCCAAAGATAATAGCAGACACAGGCACGCCCTCGCCCTTGTCAAATTCGGGGCTGATGCAGGGGCAGTTCTTGGCGGGCGCGGTAAAGCGGCTGTTGGGATGGGCCAGCTTGCCGCCCTCGGCGATAAACGCGGGGCCATTGACCTCGGCGCCCTTCCACTCCTGGGCATTGACAGGGGGGTTCTTGTCCAGGCTCTCCCACCATACGGTGTTGTCGTCCAGGTTGCGGCCCACGTTGGTGAAAATGGTGCCCTTCTGGGTGGAGATCAGGGCGTTGGGGTTGCTCTTCATATTGGTGCCGGGGGCCACGCCGAAGAACCCGTTCTCCGGGTTGATGGCGTACAGGCGGCCGTCCGGGCCCTGGCGCATCCAACTGATGTCGTCGCCCACCGTCCAGACCTTGTAGCCCTTCTCGCGGTAGCCTTCGGGGGGGATCATCATGGCCAGGTTGGTTTTGCCGCAGGCAGAGGGGAACGCGGCGCAGACGTACTTCACTTCGCCCTGGGGGTTCTCGATGCCCAAAATCAGCATATGCTCGGCCATCCAGCCCTCATTCTTGGCCTGGTAGGACGCAATACGCAGGGCAAAGCACTTTTTGCCCAGCAGCACGTTCCCGCCGTAGCCGGAGTTGACGCTGATGATATAGTTGTCCTCCGGGAAGTGGCAGATATAGCGTTTCTCCTCGTCGATATCCACCTTGCAGTGCAGGCCCTTCACCCAGTCGGTGCTGTCGCCCAGCACGTCCAGCACGGCCTTGCCGGTGCGGGTCATGATGGACATATTCAGTACTACGTAGATAGAGTCCGTGACCTCTACGCCGATTTTGGCCAAGGGGGAACCCACAGGGCCCATGGAGTAGGGGATGACATACATGGTGCGGCCCTTATAGCTGCCCCGTGCAATGTCGAACAGCATCTTGTAAGCCTTTTCGGGATCCATCCAATGGTTGGTGGGGCCGGCATCCTCTTCCTTCTTGGAGCAGATGAAGGTGCGCCCCTCAACCCGGGCCACGTCATTTACAGCGGTGCGGTGGTAGTAGCAGTCAGGCAGTTTCTCCTGGTTCAGCTTGATCATTTCGCCGGTTTCGCAAGCCTGGCGGCGCAGGTCCTCGATCTGCTCCTCAGAGCCGTCGATCCACACTACCTGATCAGGCGTAACCAGCTCTTTCATTTCTTCCAGCCAGTTCAGAACGGTTTTGTTGTTGGTCATGTTGTGATTTGCTCCTTTCAAAAATATAAGGAAATTTTGAGATTTGTAGGAACCAATTCTGGCTTATATTCTATCACAGAAAAGAGAAATAATCAATGGGGTTTTGCTAAATTCTGCTTTTCTCCCAGTGGGCACCCGGACACCCAGTCCCTCTGCCGGCTCCCCGCCCTGGGACAGGCCAAAAGCCCCTGGCCGCTTGCCAAAGCAATCCAGGGGCCCCTTGCTTACGGGTTTTTGGCCGCTTTTACGGGGCTTAAGCGTCCCCTTCCGGCGGCTTTTTCTTCCGCTTGCGCACGCACTCGGTCAGCAGGAATTCAATTTGGCCGTTGATGGAGCGGAAGTCCTCCTCGGCCCACTGGGCCAGTTCCTTCCACAGACTGGGCGAGATCCGCAACAGGATCTGCTTTTTGGCCTTGTCGTTTTTCTCGTCCATAGGCGTTTAGTACAGCGAGCCGCTGTTTACCACAGGCTGGGCGTCCTTGCTGCCGCAAAGCACCACCAGCAGGTTGCTGACCATAGCCGCCTTGCGCTCCTCATCCAACTGCACCACCTGATCTTGGCCCAGTTGATCCAGGGCCATCTCCACCATTCCCACAGCCCCTTCCACGATCTTCTTCCGGGCGGCCACAATGGCCTCGGCCTGCTGGCGCTGGAGCATGGCCGCGGCAATCTCCGAGGCGTAGCTCAGGTGGGTAATACGCACCTCCAGAATCTCCAGGCCGGCCATAGCCACCCGCTTTTGCAGGTCCTGGCGCATCATATCGGCGATTTCCTGGCTGCTGCCCCGCAAGGTGGTTTCGTCGGTATCCCCCTCATCGAACAGGTCGTAGGGGTACATACGGGCGATGTTCCGGGTGGCGGAATCGCACTGGGTGGAGAGGAAGGTGCGGTAATTCTGCACGTTGAACACGGCCTTTGTGGTGTCTACAATCCGCCAGATGACAATGGTACCAATGATAATGGGGTTGCCGCGCTGGTCGTTGACGGTCTGCTTTTCGTTGTTGAGGGTCATGGTTTTCAGGCTGATTTTTTTGCTGCCCCCCACATAGCTGAAATTGCCGTTCGAATTGCCGGTCCAGCGGCTTTCGGCCCCGGGATTGATGCCGGAACAGAAGATATTCGTCCAGTAAAACCCGTCGTTTTTCAGGGTGCCGTAGTATTTGCCAAACAGGGTCAGCACCAGGGCCTCGTTGGGGTTGAGCACCTTAAAGCCGATGCAGAGGAACGCAGCTAGCAGCATCAGCGCAATGCCACCAAAGAGCATGGCCATCCCCAGGGCGTTTACCGCATCCTCGCTGCCCATCTCGGCGGCATAGCGCACCAGCTCTACAATGCCCAGGACCAGCAGGGCGACGCCCGCCGCAAAGCCCAGCAGGACGGCCAGCAGCGCCGCAAAGCCGTTGTGGGCTTTGGCGGGTTTTTCCTGGTAACGGTTGACGATTTTCTCTGTGATCTCGTTGTTGTCCATAAGTATCCCCTTTCATGGTGCCGGTTTGATTGCTTGATGATATTATTATAATATCATCTTGGTGGCTTGTCAAGGGAAAATGGGGAAATTTTTCCGGGAAATGCCTCGTTTTATGGTGAAAATGGGCCGCCGCAGGGGGATGGCTATGCCTTTAGTGTGCGCCACCGGCAAGGGGAAAAAGCTACGAGGTTTTGCCAAAAAGGGGGCGAAAACCGTTAAGGGGGTGATATTTCTCCCTTTTTGTGAGGGCGGGATGGCGGGGGCAAACCCTGCGGGGGCTTGCCAAAAGGGGGGTGGAAACCGTTATGGGGGGATGCTGTTTTGCCTTTTGGGTGTGGGGGGTGTTACTCATTTTTCTTCCAGGAGGGGGTATTGGGGTGCATTTTGGGCCAAATTAGCTGCAACTAATCGGCGGGTCTTTGGCCGGTTAGTGGCAACTATTGGGGGGATACTCGTACGGTACTTACCCCTTATCACCCATATAGGAAACGGGGGTCGGGCGGGCCTGCTTGCCGGCATTGTATGAAACACACGCTTTTCAGGGAATAAATTGCGATTTTTTATGGAAAATTCCTTTTCAGTTGAGGTGGACGATGGGCAAGGAAGAGGGCAAAAAAAGTGCACAAAAAAGCTTACAGGGAGGCGTGCATTCCTGTGAGCTTTTTTTGATGGAGAGGGGGTGCGGTTTTTACCGGGCCGGGCCTTTCGGGTTGTGGGTTTTAGTTGGGAAGGGGTGCCAATGGGTTGCGGCTTCCTGGGGGGTGCGGGTATGGCCTCTCCCCCATTTGGGATGTGTATGGAGGAGGGCTGCTTGCCATCTGCCGAACACCCTTGCGGAGGATGAAACCGCCTTACCGGTTGGGAGGAGGTGGTGGGAAAAGGAGCGAGGAAAAGGATGACAGGAAAGCTTACGGGGAGGTGTGCTTTGCTGGGGGCTTTTGGGGATGGAGAGGGGGCGCGATCAGCCGCGCGGGGGATTACCGGGGGCGGGGGGGTCCGCCGGGGTTTTTTCGCGGGGGGCGCCGGGCGGCTGCATGGAAATGGCCCCTTTGGGGCACACGGCCTTGCATTTGCCGCAGCGGATGCATTCCGGCCCGTTGATGCTGCGGGGGGTTTTGGTGATTGATACCGCCATGGGGCAGGCCCGCTCGCACTGCTTGCAGCCTACGCACTTGCCCTGGTCCAGTTTCATTTGGAAAAAGCTGAACCGGTTGAACAGGGCATAGAAGGCCCCCAGCGGGCAGAGGTACCGGCAGAAGGGCCGCCGGATAAACACGGACGCTGCCAGGATCAGGGCCAATACCAGGGCCTTCCAACTGAACAGCAGCCCGGCCAACTGCCGCAGGGCCGGGTCCGCCAGCAGCAGGGGGATGCCCCCTTCCAGGGTGCCGGCGGGGCAGAGGTACTTGCAGAAGGCCGGGACGCTGACCCCGGCCCCGGTAAGGGCAAAGGCCGGGAGCAGGATCACCAGGACCAGCAGCACCAGGTATTTCAGCCAGCGCAGGGGCCGGTCCAGCTTGGGGGGGATTTCCCACTTGGGCGAGGGGATTTTGTACAGCAGGTCCTGCACCAGGCCAAAGGGGCACAGCAGCCCGCACACCACCCGGCCCAGCACCACCCCGAACAGCATCAGCAGGCCCAGCACATAAAAGGGGAACCGCCCGCCGCCCAGCCCCGCTTGCAGCGACCCGATGGGGCAGGCCCCCAGCGCGCCGGGGCAGGAGTAGCAGTTGAGCACCGGCACACAGACGGCCTTTGTGCCGCCGGTGAAAATGCGCCCCTTTTGAAAGCCCAGGGCGTAGCCGTTGACCAGCGCGGCGGAAAGCAACTGCACCCGGCGCTGGAAGGACAGCCGCCGCTTGCCCCCCTTGCTTACCCGATGCCGATGCATTCTAGGCATATGCGCACCGCCTTTTGCATGACCTGGATGTGCTGCCCGCCCAGCAGGCCCGCCAGGATTAGCAGGGCCGCGGCGGCCAGCAGGCCCCAGCGGGCCAAATTTACCCTATTTACCCCATTTACCCCATTGGCCCGGTTGGCTGTTTTACTCTTCAAGGCTGATCTCCGCCTTTCCGCTGGCCGTTAGGGCCTGGTTCATGGCTTGCAGGAAGGTGCCGGAAAAGTCCTGGAACCCGCCGCCGATTATGGGGGTGCCCACCTGCTTGCCGGTGGAGTCCAGGAACAGGGTGGTGGGGACTGCCTGGACCCCTTCCAGCAGCCCGTCAAATGCCTCGTCCCCGCTGACCAGGGTGATACCCTCGTAGCCGGCCTGTTCCAGCAGGGCGCTGGCGGTTGCCTCGTTGAACTGGGCGTCTACACACACGGTGATCATCTGCACATTGTCCGGCAGGGCCTTTTCAAAGGCGGCCAGGTCGGGCATCTCCTGGATGCAGGGGGCGCAGTAGGTGCCCCAGAAGTTGATGGCGGTCAGGTCCTTGGCCGCCAGGTCCTCTGGGGTGAAGGTGCCGCCGTCCAGGGTTTTGGCGGTAAAGGCGCCCTCGCCCTTTGGGGTGGAACAGCCCCCGGCCAGCACAGCCAGCGCCAGCAGGGCCGCCAAAAGCAAAGCCATGGGTTTTCTGTTTTTCATGTTGATCCCTCTTTTCTTATATATGTGTACCTGCTTTTCTCAGGCCAGGTCCTTTTTCCAGATGCGGTCTTTGGCATAGGCGATGTTGGCAATGCCGCCGTCCAGCCGCTGGAAACGTTCGTTTTTCGCTTTGCCGTACCAGCAGGGCCGGCCGGTAAAGCCTACGCTCTCCACGCTGTCGTCCGTGCCGGCCATGATCTCGTCACACAGGGCGATGGCGCTGTCTATAATGGCAATGTCCTCCGGGGCGCCGCCGTGGCCACCCCAGAGGGCGTCAAAGGCGGGCTGGTAGCTTTTAAAGTGCAAAAGGCTCTCCCGGTATGCCTCGATGGAGGTGCTTTCCTCCCCATAGACCAGGGTGTTGCGGTTGCAGGCATCCCCCGAATAGACCACCCGCAGGTCCCGGTCCAGGAACACCACGGTGCCTTTGGTATGGCCGGGGACGGCAATGGTTTCCAGGCAGACGCCGCCCAGGTCGAACCGGGTGCCGTCATAGAGGGGCAGGGTTTTGACCGGGCCGGGCACCGTTACGTCGTCCAGCCGGGGCTCTACGGGCAGGGGGGCGAACATCCCCCCGCTTTTGGCAAAGTCCAGGCGCATTTCCTGGCCGCTGTGCCGGTACATCAGGGCCACGTCGTCCGGGGCGATGTATGCCTGGCCGTACTCGAAGTTTGCGCCGATGTGGTCTACATGGCCGTGGGTGTTGACCAGCGTTACCGGCAGGTCGGTCAACTCCCGCACAAAGGCCCGCAGGCTGCCTACGCCTGCCAGGCCGTCGATGAGCAGGGCTTTGTCCCGGCCTTCGATCAGGTAGCTCTGTTCCCAGCCAAGGCCGGTGATCAGGGTAACATGGTCAAAAATCTTTTTGCTTTTGAAAAATTTGGAGGATGCCATCCGGTTCACGTCCCTTTCCTGTTTTCCCTTTATTATAGCGGATAAAGGGGCGCTTGGCAAGGGGGAACACCTAGGGGGGGTGTGTCCAAAGTGAAGAGTTTAAAAGCGAGGCTCCGGCGAACAAATAGTAAAAGTTTCGTCTTCTCACCTGCCGGTTCGGTCGGCTCGTGACGGCCACTCCCAGTGGCCCTCGCCCTTTTCAAAGGTGGTGGGGTTTTTAGGGGGCGACAATCGCCAGTGGCGATTTCCCGTCGCCGACCGAGGCGTCAGCCGAGAATCAAAGCCCAAGAGTTGGCGTAGCCAACTCTCCACTGCCAGAGGCCGAAATTTCGACATAAATGCTTTATTTTGGACGTTTCCCAACGCTACCGGCCCGGCAGCCTAAGGCCGCACAAAATATCACCCGCGTCATACAATGGACTAAGAACCCAAAAGGAGGAGATCATATGCCGGAACATGAGGGCGTCCCTGCGTTTGAGAACAGGGACTGTTTTAAAGAGGCCGTCTGCATCGACGCTATGCGTATTTACGATAGCTGTAGCGATAAAGACTGCTTGGAAGACATAAGGGTGCTGTTCTCCGCGGCGGCACAGCCGATGGTAGACAGCGCCACCAACGTGCGCATCAAGGACGTGAGCGTTATCACCGTGTACATCGACCTACAGCCCATCCCCTTTAACAAGGGCTTTTACTCGGTGGATATGACCTATTTCTTTGACGTGACCGTGGAACTGTTCGGCGGGCCTTCCGCCTGCCCGGTGACGGTCAGCGGTGTGTCGGTATTCAACAAAAAGGTGGTGCTGTTCGGCAGCGAGGGCAATGTGAAGGTGTTTACATCCGGCGGCTGCCAGGATGAGCCGGAGCCCAACGACGGCGTGCGGGCCCTGCCAAAGGCCACGGTGCAGGTGGCCGAGCCGGTGGCCCTTTCCGCCAAGCTGTGCGACTGCTCTTGCCGCAACGAGCCCTACTGCCGTATTCCCGAAAGCATTTGCCAGCGCTATGGCGGGGACTTTGACACGGCCCCCCAACGCAACCATGTGTACGCCACCATCGGGCTTTTCACCATTGTGCAGATTGTGCGCAGCGTACAGATGCTGATACCCACCTACGACTTCTGCGTGCCGGAAAAAGAATGCGTGCCCACCACCGACAACCCCTGTGAGCTGTTCAGGCGCATCGACTTCCCCACGGACGCGTTCTTCCCGCCCAGGGCTACGGACCTGCCCGACTGCGGCTGCGGCTGTGGGCACTGAACGGCGCCGCCCGGCAGGCAGGCCGTAAAACCGTTTTCCCGGCCAGGGGCCGGAACCGCCAGGGGCCGCGCCTCGCCAGGATGGGGCACGGCCCCTGGCCCTATGCCGGCACATTCCCCTTGACTGCATGGCCGGGGGGTGGTATGATGGTTTTATACCCTGTGGGAGGCGATACCTTTGCATAAACGATTTGGCACGGCCGAAGAACTGATTGGCAATACCCCGCTGCTGGAAACGGCCCGGCTGGGGAAAGCACAGGGCCTTTGCGCCCGCCTGCTGGTAAAGCTGGAGGGCCTGAACCCTGCCGGCAGCGTGAAAGACCGGGTGGCGAAGGCCATGCTGGACGACGCGGAGGAAAAAGGGCTGCTTGGGCCCGGCTCGGTGATCATTGAGCCCACCTCCGGCAACACGGGCATTGGCCTTTGCAGCGTGGGGGCGGCCAGGGGCTACCGGGTGATTATTGTGATGCCCGAAACCATGAGCCTGGAGCGCCGCCTGCTGATGGGCGCCTACGGGGCGGAACTGGTGCTTTCGGACGGGGAGGCGGGGATGCAGGGCGCCATCGACAAGGCCAGGGAACTGGCTGCCGGCATACCGGGCAGCTTTATCCCCGGCCAGTTTGTGAACCCTGCCAACCCGGCCGCCCACTTTGCCACCACCGGCCCGGAGATTTGGGCGGACACCGGCGGGCAGGTGGATATATTTGTGGCGGGCATTGGTACGGGGGGGACCATCACCGGGACAGGCAGGTTTTTGAAAAGCCGCAACCCCCGGATAGAGGTGGTGGGGGTGGAGCCGGCGGCCTCGCCGGTGCTGGGCGGCGGCCGGCCCGGCCCCCACCGGATACAGGGCATTGGCGCGGGCTTTGTGCCACAAGTGCTGGACATGGGCGTGGTGGACCGGGTGGTGCCGGTGGCGGACGAGGACGCCTTTGCCGCCGGCCGCCTGCTGGGCCGGACCGAGGGGGTGCTTTGCGGCATTTCCTCCGGCGCGGCGCTGTTTGCGGCTATGGGGCTGGCCAGGCTGCCGGAAAACGCCGGGAAGGTTGTGGTGGCCCTGCTGCCGGACGGGGGCGACCGGTACCTTTCTACAGATATGTACCGGGGTTAGCCTTTGGCTACATCCGACAAAAAGCCTGCTGTTTTCCATGTAAAACCACTATATTTTAATTTAGGTCTGGTATTGGAACCAAAAGTGTGATACAATAGGCAGTAGGTAGTGCCCTGTAGTACCCTGCTGCCTGTTGTTTTTGTTTTTTAATTGACTTTACCGCTACAAAGCCCACGGAGCGTGACGCATATGGTTTATTTCCCGATCGTATTTATTTGTGTCTGCGGCCTGTTCCTGACCCTGCTCCAGGACCGCTACCGCATTTGGACAACCCTTGCCGGCATGGCGGGGACGTATATCCTGGCGCTGGTGACGGCCGCCCTGCTGGACGGCCGGCTGAGCGGGGAGAATTTGCCCTGGCAGTTGCCCTGCGCGGTGGGTACCGGGCTGTTTTTGCTGGCCTCTGTGTTTTTACATAGCAACAACCTGCTGCAAAAGGGTTTTGTAGCGGCGCTTTGCATCACCAATTTTGCCTATGCCCTTTTGTTTGTGCCCCTGTTTTTGGGGGCTATGCCCTTTTCCCCTGCCGGGGCCTGGGGCGGGTTCCTCTCGGTGCTGGCCATGCTGCTTATCAACCTGCTGACGGGCCTGTGCCTGTACCGGCCCTTGCAGCGGTTCAGCCAGCGGGGCCCGTCGCTGTTCCTGGGCGGGATGCTGGTGCTGATGGGCTTTCAATACCTGCTTTGCCTGGGCAAGCTGGACGGGCTATTT
This sequence comes from Acutalibacter caecimuris, assembly GCF_034335085.1. NCBI lineage: Bacteria > Bacillati > Bacillota > Clostridia > Eubacteriales > Acutalibacteraceae > Acutalibacter > Acutalibacter caecimuris. The sequence continues at coordinate 37,795 of NZ_JAWXXJ010000018.1, forward strand.
GGTATACGCACCCCCACCCGGCGGCTGCTGCTGGCTACCGGGCTGTACTGCGTGCTGGTTTTTTGCTTTCGCAGCGTATACCAGGCCGGGCGCTGGCAGGCCCAGGACGTCAGCGCCGCTGTGCGCAAGCGGATGCTCGCCATGGAGTCGGGGGATATGCTGGACCTGCTGGCCAACATCCGGGAGGTGCGGGCGGCCCAAAAAAACGGCGAATACGCGCTGGATACCATCCAGCAGCTTATACGGGACGGGCAGCCGGAGAAGATCCCCGTTTACATCAACATGATCAAGCGGAACGCCCAGCACAACCCCATCCTGTTCCCGTACCACGAAAACCCGTACCTGAATGCCGTGATTGCCACCAAAGCGGCCTACGCGGCCCAGAACGGTATTGATTTTCAGAGCAATGCCGCCCAGGCCGACGCGCCGCTGAAAACCGCCGAGCTGTGCGTGATGGTCAACGAACTGCTGACCCGTGCCTGCGGGGACGCCCTGGCCTTTGAGGGCCAGCGCCGCCTGCGGTTTACCGCCACCCCGGCGGAGGACGCCTTGCGGTTGGAGGTGCTTTATACCGGCGCCCTGCCGGAGAAAACCCGTTTTCATCCGGCGGGGAAGAAGCTTACCGACCTGCTGGCCTGGATGTTTGACGACACGCCCCAGGCGGAGGACGAACTCCACGGGCTGGACAACACCGCGGAGATCGTGCTGGCCCACAGCGGCAGCCTGACGGTTTCCGGCACCGGCGGCGAGGTGATCCTCCGGGCGACTTTGCGGTTCTAGGGCGTGTTCCCATTTCTGGTAGCGCATTGGCCCTGCCAATTAATCCATTTTGTTAGGAGCGATTCCCATGCAGAAAAAAATCCCCCCTCAGGTTTTACAGGCGTTTAGCCTCTCCCCCAGCGCGGACCTGCGCGATATGCTGGGCGGGCACATCAACGACACCTACCTGGTAGACGGCACCTATGTGTTGCAGCGCATCAACCACTTTGTGTTTCCGCATCCAGAGCATATTATGGAAAATATGTTGGGCGTCACCCGCTTTTTGCGGGAAAAGATTTTGCAGCGCGGCGGCGACCCGGAGCGGGAAAGCTTGCAGGTGGTGCTGACCGGGGCGGGCGACCCCTTCTACCGGGATGAGGAAGGGAATTACTGGCGCTGCACCCTGTATGTGCAGGCTACTTCTTCCTTTGAAACCCCGGACAGCCCGGATATGCTTTTTGAGGCAGGGCGGGCTTTTGGCGACTTTCAGGCGATGCTCAACGGGTATCCGGCGGACACCCTCCACGAGATCATCAAGGATTTCCACAACACCCCGGTGCGCCTTTCCCAACTGGAGGCCGCTGCTGCCGCCGACCCCAAAGGCCGGTTGAAGGAGGTGGCCGCCGAGCTGGAGTTTGCCTTTAGCCGCCGGGAAGACGCCGGGCTGCTTACCGGCTTGCTGGCGGCGGGCCGGCTGCCCCTGCGCGTTACCCATAATGACACCAAGATGAGCAACATCCTGTTTGACGAAACCACCAAAAAAGCGGTTTGCGTGATTGACCTGGATACCGTGATGCCCGGCCTTACGGCGTTTGACTTTGGGGATTCCATCCGGGCCGGGGCCTCTACCGCCGCGGAGGACGAAACGGATTTGAGCAAGGTCCGCTTTGATATGCAACTGTACCGGGCTTACACCCGCGGGTTCCTCTCCACCGCCGGCGCTGCCCTTACGGAAGAAGAACTGGACACCCTGCCCGACGGCGCCTGGGCCATGACCTACGAGGTGGGTGTGCGGTTTTTGACCGATTACCTCAACGGCGACGTGTACTTCCGTACCACCCACCCCCGCCATAACCTGGACCGCGCCCGTAACCAGTTCTGCCTGGCTAAACAGATGGAGGACTATCGCGCCGCTATGGGCCGTATTGTCCGTGAGGCCCGTGGATAGGCTTTTGGGCTGCCTCCTGCTGGCTGTTTCCCGCTTGGCTGCCTCCGGCGGGTCAAGGAACTTTTTGAAAAAAGTTCCTTGACAATCTTCAAAAACTTTTTTGCCGTTTGCGGCCGGGTTCGTATGGCTGGGTTTATGCTCGACCGGGAGGTTTGGTTTTTCTTCTTTTTTCTTTTTCTTATTTTTCATTTTTTCTTTTCAGTTTTTGGTTTTCTGTTTTTTCATTTTTTATTTTTTTGTTGTTTTTCTTGTTTTTATTTTATTTTTTCTTTTTTGCGACCGCTTTTACTGGGCAACCTTCGCGGTCCAGGGGCGGTTGGCCCCTGGCGGATTCTTAAGGCGGAGCCTTAAGCCGCCGGAGGCAAAGGGCGGATTCTTATGCCGGCACCTTAACGGAAACAAGAAAAGAGCAACCCTCCTGTGGTACGGGAGGGTTGCTCTTTTTTGGGTGGGTGGTTTAGGGCTCTACCTTTTCTACGCCGAAGGTGGTGGTTTCGCCGTTGACGTCCCACTGGGCAGTGTAGCCTGCCAGTTGGCCGTAGGTGCAGCCGTCACCCAGCACGTCTGCCAGGATGGCGTCCTGGTTCCGGCGCAAAATGTCTTCCACCTTCCCGCTGCCCTGGTGGCTGACGCGGATGTGGTCTGTGACGTGGAAACCGGCGTCCTTGCGCATGGATTGCAGCTTGCTTACGATCTCCCGCACAAAGCCCTCTTCGATCAACTGCCCGGTCAGGGCTGTATCCAGCACCACGGTCAGCCCGCGGTCGGAAACCGAGGTGTAGCCCTCCTTCTGGGCTGTTTCGATCAGCAATTCCTCAGGCGTCAGGCTGATGTCCCCATCGGCCAGGGCAAGATGCAGGGCGCCGGTGCTGTCCAGTTCCTTTTTGGCGGCGGCGCCGTCCAACTGTTGCAGCGCCTGCCGGATGGCCCCCACCTGCTTGCCGTATTTTTGCCCCAAAACCCGCAACTGCGGCTTAAAGGTATAGGCGGTAAAGGCGGACATATCCTGAAGGAAAGCAATTTCCTTTACATTCAACTCCTGCCGGATGATCGCCTGGTACTGCTCGCCCAAGCCAGCGTCCCCGTCGGTGCAAAGCCGGCCCAGGGGCTGGCGGTTTTTGATATTGGCCTGGTTCCGGGCGGCCCGGCCCAGCGTGACGATCCGCAGCACCTCGTCCATATCCTTTTCCAGTTGGGGGTCGATACGCGCCGGGTCGCACACCGGGAAACGGCTCAGGTGCACGCTTGCGGGGGCGGAGGCATCCACCGAACACACCAGGTTGCGGTAGATCTCCTCGCTCATGAAGGGCGCCAGGGGGGCCAGCAGCCCGGCCACCGTGACCAGCGCGGTATACAGGGTCATATAGGCGGCGGTCTTATCGGCGGTTTCGCCCTGCACCCAGTAGCGTTCCCGGCTACGGCGCACATACCAGTTGCTCAGCTCATCCACAAAATCTTGTAGGGTGCGGGCAGTTTCCGGCACATGGTACTGGCTGAGGTGCGTATCCACCGCCTGCACCGTGCTGTGCAGCCGGGACAGCAGCCACCGGTCCATGGCCGTCAGCGCGCAGTCCTCCAGCCGGTACCGGGTGGGGTCGAAACCATCGATATTGGCATACAGCACAAAGAAGGCATAGGTATTCCACAGGGTGGAGAAAAACTTTTTTTGCCCCTCTACCACGGCTTTTTCGGAGAACCGTTTGGGCAGCCAGGGGGCGCAGGTGGTGTAGAAGTACCAGCGCAGGGAGTCGGAGCCGAACTTGTCCAGGATCTCGATGGGGTCTACCGCGTTGCCTTTGGATTTGCTCATCTTCTGGCCGTTTTCGTCCAGCACATGGCCCAGCACCAGCACGTTTTTGTAGGGGGCCTTGTCAAACAGCAGTGTGGAGATGGCCAGCAGGCTGTAGAACCAGCCCCGTGTCTGGTCCACGGCCTCGGAGATAAACTCTGCGGGGAACTGGCTTTCAAACAGGGCTTTATTCTCAAAGGGGTAGTGGTGCTGGGCAAAGGGCATGGAGCCGCTGTCGAACCAGCAGTCGATCACCTCCGGCACCCGGTGCATCTGCTTACCGCAGCGGGGGCAGGTGATGGTCACTTCGTCCACAAAGGGGCGGTGCAGTTCCACCTGCTCCGGACAGTTGGGGGACATCTCTTTGAGCTCGGCGATGCTGCCCACCGCGTGCCGGTGGCCGCAGGCGCATTCCCAGATATTCAGCGGGGTGCCCCAGTAGCGGTTGCGGCTGACCGCCCAGTCCTGGAGGTTTTCCAGCCAATCGCCGAAACGGCCCTGGCCGATGCTTTCCGGCAGCCAGTTGACGGTGTTGTTGTTGGCGATCAGCCGGTCCTTCACCTTGGTCATCTCAATGTACCAGCTCTCCCGTGCGTAGTAGATCAGGGGGGTGTCGCACCGCCAGCAGAAGGGGTAGCTGTGGGCAAACTTGGGGGCGCTGAACAGCAGGCCCCGGCTTTCCAGGTCCTTTAGGATCTCCTTGTCCGCGTCCTTGCAGAACAGGCCGGGCCACTTTGTTTCGGCGGTCATCTGGCCTTTCCCGTCTACCAGTTGCACCAGGGGCAGGCCGTATTTGCGGCCCACTTTGGCGTCGTCCTCACCAAAGGCAGGGGCGATGTGCACCACGCCGGTGCCGTCGGTCAGGGTCACATAATCGTCGCACACCACGTACCAGCAGCGCTCCTGGGGGCTGACGAAACGGAACAGGGGTTCGTACTCCTTGTGCTCCAGGTCCGCGCCCTTGCAGGTTTCCAGCACCGTGTAGCTACCCTCCCCCAGCACGGTATCGCAGAGGGCCGCGGCCAGGTAATAGGTGGACACCGTGTCCCCGGCGGTGTGTTGGACTTTTACATAGTCCTCCTGGGCGTTGACGCATAGGGCCACGTTGGAGGGCAAGGTCCAGGGGGTGGTGGTCCAGGCCAAAATGTACGCGTCCTCCCCCTTACACTTGAACCGGGCAATGGCGGAGCGCTCTTTTACGTCTTTATAGCCCTGGGCCACCTCGTGGGAGGACAGGGGCGTGCCGCAGCGGGGGCAGTAGGGCACGATTTTGAACCCCTTATACAGCAGGCCCTTCTCCCAGATCTGCTTAAGGGCCCACCACTCGCTCTCGATATAGCTGTTGTCATAGGTCACGTAGGGGTGGTCCATATCCGCCCAAAAGCCGATGGCTTTGGAGAAGTCCTCCCACATACCCTTGTACTTCCACACGCTCTCTTTGCATTTCTCGATAAAGGGGGCGATGCCGTAGGCCTCGATCTGCTCTTTGCCGTTGATCTTTAGGAGCTTTTCCACTTCCAGCTCTACCGGCAGGCCGTGGGTGTCCCAGCCGGCCTTGCGGGGCACGACCTTCCCCTTCATGGTCTGGTAGCGGGGGAAGAGGTCTTTAAACGCCCGTGTTTCCGGGTGGCCGATATGGGGCTTGCCGTTGGCCGTGGGGGGGCCGTCGTAAAAGACATAGGCTGGGCAGCCCGCCCGCTCCTCTACGCTTTTCTCAAAGATTTTGTTGTCTGTCCAGAATTTGACCGTTTCTTTTTCCCGCTCCACAAAGTTCATGTTGGTGGGTACTTCCCGGTACTTGCTCAAAACCATCATCCTTTCGCAAAATAAAAAATGCCCCGCCCCAAAACGGGACGAAGGCAACCTTCGCTATACCACCCATTTCGCCTATCGCGGGCATTGCCCGTATAATACGCGCCCCGGTAACGGCGGGTGCCGGCTCCGCTTAATAGGCGGCGGCGCCCCTGGGCACGCGCCGGCCGTTCGGCTGGCAACTTAGGAGGGATGCGGCCGCCATCCGGGCACCGGCTCGCACCAACCGCCGGCTCTCTGCGCCCATTCCTGGCACCGCTTGGCTCCATCTCAGTCTTTGGGGCCATTATACCACAGGCGCCGGGCAAAGTCAAGGTTGCCGCTGGGGTGGGGGCTACTTTTTTGTGCCGCGCTGCCGGTAGGGCCTGGCCAGGGGGGCAGGGCGGGTAAGTAAAATCTACAAAAATCCCTCAACAAATACGGCAGGATTGTTTGCGTTTGGGGGCCTGTTGTGCTATAATATCCGCAGGCCCCGCCGCCGGGCCTAGCCGCGGCGCTGACGGAAAGCCATCAATTTGAAAGGAGCACGCTTATGAGCAAACCATCATGCACGTTGCAGGGCGATACATTTGTTATGGAGGATTATGACCGCCTGCCGGCTTTTTCCAGCTTTTTGCCGGGCCTTGCGGGGGTAAAGGGCATACCCATCTGGTCTTTCTATACCAACCGCGGCCAGGGCATCAACAGTTTCGGCATACACAATAAGGACAACGCCATGATGGAGTTTAACTCTGCCATCACCGGCTACGAAAACGTGAACCTGAAGGGGTTTCGGACGTTTATCCGCCGGGACGGGGCTTTCTTTGAGCCCTTTTGCAGCTATGACCCTGCCGCGAAACGGCGTATGGAGATTGAGAAAAACGTGGTTTCGATTGCCGAGGAGGGGCACGGCCTGCGCATTGCCGTGGAATACATGGTGCTGCCCAACGAGAACATAGGTGCCCTGGTGCGCCATGTTACGGTGGAGAACCTGGGCCCCGCCTGCCAGTTGGAACTGCTGGACGGCATGGCGCAGATCATCCAGTATGGCCTGACCAACAGCCAGTATAAGGAGATGTCTAACCTGTTTAAAAGCTGGGCGGATATTAAGAACCTGGAAGGGCGCGCGCCGGTGTATACCATGCGTGCCTCCAGCGACGATTCCGCCGAGGTTTCGGAAATAGAGGGGGGCTACTTTTACTGTGTGGCGGCAGACGGCGCCTTGCAGCCTATTTTGTACGACAAGCAGGTGATTTTTGACTACAACCACTCCATGCAATGGCCTGTTACCTTTATGGAACAGGGTTTGGACGCTGTGCTGGCCAAGACGCAGTGCTTTGCCAACAAGGTGCCCTGCGGGTTTGTGCCCATGAAACGCCAACTGGCACCGGGCGAAACCTTTACCTTTACCGCCTATGCCGGCTTTGCGCCCTCGATAGCGCTGCTGAACAGCAAGACCCCGGCCTTCTGCCGGGAGGGCTATGTGCAGGCCAAGCTGGCCGAGGCCCGGAGCCTGGTGGCCCAGTTTACCCGCGACGTGTGGACCCGGTCCTCTGACCCGCTGTTCGACCGCTATATCGAGCAGTGCTACCTGGACAACTTCCTGCGGGGCGGCTATCCCTTTGTGATCGGCCAGGGGGCGGACAAAAAGGTGCTCCACCTGTTCAGCCGCAAGCACGGCGACCCGGAACGGGATTACAACTTCTTCTCCATTGCGGGGGAGTATTACTCCCAGGGCAACGGCAACTTCCGGGATGTGTGCCAGAACCGGCGCAACGACGTGTTTTTCTGCCCGGAGATCGGGGATTTGAACGTGCGCCAGTTCTATAACCTGGTGCAGATGGACGGCTACAACCCCCTGGAGATACGGCCCAACACATTTGCCATCCCCAGTGGCAACCTGGAGCAGGCCCGTGGGGTACTGGCCCGGTTTGTGCCCGGCGGGGAGGCGGTGCTGGAAAAGGTTATAGCTAAGCCCTTTACGCCGGGGCAGATCACCAACGCCATTGCGGCCCATGGGCTGGCCGTGCAGGGGGACGAAGAGGCGCTGGTGGAGGCCCTGCTCCTGCTGGCCGAGCAGCGGCAGGAGGCCGGTTTTGGCGAGGGCTACTGGTGCGACCACTGGGACTATGCCCTTGACCTGGTGGAGAATTACTTGCTGATTTACCCGGAGGACAAGGGCCGGCTGCTTTTTGAGGATAACAGCTACCGGTACTATGACAGCGTGGGGGTTGTACGCCCCCGCCGGGACACCTATGTGCTAAGTAAAGGCAAGGTGCGCCAGTACGGCGCGGTGGAGCATTGCCGGGAAAAAGCGGGGCGTCCGGGCTTTGTGGAGAACGGCACCAACTGGTTGCGGGACGAAACAGGCCGGCCGGTGACCACCAGCCTGTTCGGGAAGATGATGACCCTGGCCATCAACAAGTTTGCCCTGCTGGACCCGGAGGGCCTGGGCATTGAGATGGAGGGCGGCAAGCCCGGCTGGAACGACGCCATGAACGGCCTGCCGGGGCTTTTTGGCAGCAGTATGCCCGAAACCTTGGAACTTAAGCGCCTGGTGGATTTTATGTTGGCGGCCGTACGGGGGCAGTTGGCCCGGCAAACCGGCTTGGGTGTGGAATTGTGCCGGGAGCTGGCCGGTTTTATGCAGGGGCTTATGGGGCTGCTGGCGGAGGGCCTCTCCCCCTTTGACTACTGGGACAGGGCCGCTACCCTGCGGGAGGATTTCCGGGACAGGACGAAATTTTCCGTCAGCGGGGAAAAGGTGGCGGTACCCTTTACGGAGATTGAACGGGTGTTGTCCGCGTTTTCCGGCAAGCTGCACGCTGCCACGGCCAGGGCTTTGGAGATCGGCCGGGGCATTATGCCCACCTATTTTACCTATGAGGCCGACCGGTATCAGGTGGTAAAGAACCCGGACGGCACGGAGCGCATCAGCCCCTACGGCCTGCCCAGCGTCCGGGTGGAGCATTTCACCCGGCAGGATCTGCCCTATTTCCTGGAGGGGCCGGCCCGGATGCTGGCCGCCGTTACCGGGCAGGAACAGGAGGCGGCCGCCACCATGTGCGCCCGGCTGAAGGAAACGGACGTGTATGACGGGAAACTGAAAATGTACAAGACCTCCGCGCCGATTGAGGGCCTTTCTATGGAGAACGGCCGCATCCGGGCCTTTACCCCGGGCTGGCTGGAGCGGGAGAGCGTCTTTTTGCATATGGAGTACAAGTACATTTTGGGGATGCTGAAAGCCGGCCTGTACGAGGCGTTCTACGCGGCCATGGGCGACGCGCTTATCCCCTACCAGGACCCCGCCGTTTACGGGCGCAGCATTCTGGAGAACTCCTCCTTCCTGGCCTCCAGCGCAAACCCGGACCCCTCTGTACACGGCCAGGGGTTTGTGGGGCGGCTGTCCGGCTCTACGGTAGAGGCTATTTCCATGTGGCTGGGGATGTTCCTGGGGAAGGGCGGTTTCTTTGCCCAGGACGGCCAGGTACGGTTCCGCCTGGCCCCGCTGCTGGCAGGCCGTATGTTTGACGCCCAGGGCGAGGCCGCGTTTATGCTGTGCGGCCGGTGCCGGGTTACATACCATAACCCCGGCAAACAGGACTGCTATGGCCCCAACGGCGTAAAGGTGGCCCGTATGCAGGTGCATATGGAGGGCGGAGATATAGACGTGGCCGGCGATGTGCTGGAAGAAAAGCTGGCGCTGGCTGTCCGCGGCGGGCAGGCTGCGGCCATAGACGCCTGGCTGGCATAAGGCGGCTGCCCCCCTGTACCGCGCCCCACCCGTGCTGCCCGTTGCTTTTACCCATAAAAGGACGCCCCCGGTTTTACCGGGGGCGTCCTTTTATTAGGCTTAGGCCGCTTGACGGTCAGGCCAGTTCCCGCTTTCTTTTACGGCGCTTATACACGATAATGGCTATATAGACTGCCAAAAAGCCCAGTATGATCGCCACCAGCACCGCCGATTCCCCCGGCCCGCCCATTTTGACCTCTGCCCACAACTGGTCCAGCAGCGCCGCTGTTTCCGTAGGCAGGTTTACAAAGACCTGGGTATTGGCCAGGGTTTCCTGGCTGGGGTAATGCAGGGGGCTCTCCACCACTTCCGGGTCCATAAAGGCTTTGGCGGCGCTCTCCGGGGTGGAATAGCCTACGTAGTCCATGTTGGCCCCGGCGATCTCCGGGTCGCACAGGAAGTTGATGTACGCCTCCGCCTCCGCCTTATGGCTGGCCGTGGCGGGGATGCACAGGGCGTCTACAAAGAAGTTGGTGCCCTCTTCGGGCACGGCAAAGGCAATGTTGTCCGAATTATCCACCAAAATGGCCGCGTCGCCTGCGTAGTAGGGGGCGATCCAGGCTTCCCCGCTCTCCATTTTGTCGAAGATCTGGTCCATCACATAAGCCTGCACCAGGGGTTTTTGCTGTTTCAGCAGGGCCGCGGCCTCCTGCCAGGCAGCCGCGTCGGTACCGTTTACATTTTGCCCCAACAGGAACTGGGCAACGGCAAAACTGTCCCGTGGGTTGTCAAACATCAGGATCTTCCCCCGGTAGCGGTCATCCCAGAGGCTCTCCCAGCCGGTGATCTCCTCCTGGATATAGTCGGTGTTGTAAAAGATGCCCACTACCCCCCAGGTGTACGGCACCGAATACAGGTTCTCCGGGTCGTAATCCGGGGCCAGGAACTGCCGGTCAATGTAGGAGAAGTTGGGGATATTCCCATAGTCCAGCCGGGCCAGCATCCCTTCGTCAATCAGCCGGGACACCATGTAGTCGGAGGGGACGATCAGGTCATAGTCCGCGCCGCCGCCGGCCAGCTTGGAGTACAGGGACTCGTTGCTGTCAAACGTGGTGTAGTTTACGTCAATGCCCGTGCGCCGGGTAAACTCGGCGTTTACGTCCATGGAGCCGTCCGTGCCGTTGGCTATATACTCCCCCCAGTTATACACATTGATGGTCACATTGCGCCGGGGGGCAGGCGCCTCCCCGCTGCCGGCACAGGCGCAGGGGGCCAGGGCCGCCGCGCACAGGGCGGCCATCAGCAGTACAAAAAGCTGTTTCATTGCTCCTCCTCCATTTCCCGGATCTGCCGGTTCACCTTGGCCGTGCGGGTGTTCACCACGATGAGCAGGGCCATGACCACCACAAACAGCACCGTGGACAGGGCGTTGATCTCCGGGCTCACCCGTTTCCTGGTCATGGAATAGATGTAGATGGGCAGGGTCTGGGTGGTGCCGCTGGTGAAGTAGCTGATCACGAAGTCATCGATGGACAGGGTGAAGGCCATGATCATCCCCGTGACGATGCCGGGCATGATCTCCGGCAGCACCACCTTGAAGAAAGCCTTGACCGGCGGGCAGCCCAGATCCTGGGCCGCCTCGTACAGGGCCGGGTCCATCTGCCGCAGTTTTGGCAGCACCGAGAGGATGACATAGGGCAGGCAGAAGGTGATGTGGGCCGCGATGATGGAGGCCATCCCCAGGCTTCTGCCCCCAAACAGCCCCACCGCGAACACGAACAGCAGCATCATGGACACGCCGGTGACGATCTCCGGGTTCACCATGGGGAAGTTGGTGATGTTCATCATCACCCGGCGGGGCAGGCGTTTCATGGAACTGATGCCAATGGCCGCCACCGTGCCCAGCACGGTGGACACCACAGCCGCGGCCAGGGCGATCACCAGGGTGTTGCGCAGGGCTTCCAGGATCAGCCGGTCGCTGAAAAGCTTTTCGTACCAGCGCAGGGAAAACCCGCTGAACACGGTGCGGCTGGCCGTTTCCGTATCGTTAAAGGAGAACACGATGAGCACCAGGATGGGCGCGTACAGGAACAGGAAAATGAGGCACGTGTACACCTTGCCGATTGCTTTTGTCATAGCAGCATACCCCCTCCCGCGTTTTCCTGGCCGTCATCAAACTGGTTCATAATGCCCATGCAGATGAGGATGATCACCATGAGCACCAGGGAGATGGCCGAGCCCAGGTTGGGGTTGTAGGCGCTGCCTAAGAACTGCATATCGATCAGGTCGCCGATGAGCAGGTTGCCCCCGCCCCCCAGCATTTTGGAAATAATGAAGGTACTGACTGCGGGCACAAACACCATGGTTACCCCGGAAATAATGCCTGGCATACTCATGGGCACCGTTACCTTGAGGAACACCTTCCGGGCGTCGGCGCCCAGGTCCTGGGCGGCCTCGATCACGCTGGGGTCGATTTTTGTCAGCACCGAGTACAGGGGCAGAATCATATAGGGGATGTAGTTGTACACCATGCCCAGCACCACGGCCCCGGCGGTGTTGATCATATGGACCCGGGGCAGGCCCACGGCCGAAAGGGCGGCGTTGATGAGCCCGTTGTCCTCCAGCAGGGTCATCCAGGCATAGGTGCGCAGCAAAAAGTTCATCCACATGGGCAGCATGACCAGCATGACCATGACGCTTTGGCGCTTGGCCGGCAGCCGGGAAATGGTATAAGCCAGGGGGTACCCCATTACCAGGGAAATAACCGTGGCCAAGGCCCCCAGCCAGATGGAGCGCAAAAACACATTGGAGTACTGGCCCACACTGAGGATGTTGTCTAAGGTAAAGTGCCCCCCCTTGTCCGTGAAGGCGAAAATGGCCACCAAAATCATGGGCAGCACAATAAAGATGGTCATCCACACCGTATAGGGGGCGGAAAGGAGCCTGGAGTTAGTTTTCATCCCCGCTGCCCTCCTCGCTGGCCAGCCTGTCCTCCTCCATTTCATCGGAGAAGGTGCTGTAATCGCCAAATTTGCCGGAATACTGGGACTTGGCCATAACGTGGATATCGTCCGGGGTCAGGGAGAGGCCGATGCGGTCGCCTACCTGCCGGCAGTCGGTGGACTGGATCATCCACTTAAAGCCCGCCACATCCACGATGATCTCGTAATGCACGCCTTTAAACGTTACGTTGGTCACTTCGCCGGTAATATGGGTGGAGTCCGCCTGCACCACGTCAATGTCCTCGGGCCGGATGACCACATCCACCGGGGTGTTGGTGCCAAAGCCCTTATCCAGGCACTGGAACCTGTGCCCGGCAAATTTCACCTGGTAATCCTCCAGCATCAGCCCGTCCAAGATGTTGGACTCGCCGATAAAGTCCGCCACAAAGGCGTTTTCCGGCTCGTTGTAAATGTCCGTGGGGGAGCCGATCTGCTGGATCACCCCGCCGTCCATGACCACCACCCGGTCGGACATGGACAGGGCCTCTTCCTGGTCGTGGGTTACAAACACAAAGGTGATGCCGGTTTGCTGCTGGAGCTTTTTCAGCTCCACCTGCATATCCTTGCGCAGTTTCAGGTCCAGGGCGCTGAGGGGCTCGTCCAGCAGCAGGACCTTGGGCTCGTTGGCCAGGGCCCGGGCCATAGCCACCCGCTGCTGCTGCCCCCCGGAAAGCTGGCTGACCCCCCGGTGGGCGTAGCCGGTCAGGTTCACCATGGCCAGCATCTCGTGCACGGTCTTTTTGACTTCCTTCTCCGGCTTGCCTTTTAGGCGCATACCAAAGGCGATGTTGTCGTACACGTTTAGGTGGGGGAACAGGGCGTACTTTTGGAAGATGGTGTTCACCTCCCGCTTGTGGGGGGGCAGGGCCGTGATGTTTTCGCCATAAAAAAACACATCCCCCGCATCCGGCCTGATAAAGCCCCCGATGGTGCGCAGCACGGTGGTTTTTCCGCAACCGGAGGGCCCCAAAAGGGTAAGGAACTCCCCGTCCCGGATGTCCAGGCCAAACCCGGACAGCACCGGCTCGCCATCAAATGATACGGCGATGTCTTTGAGCGAAATGATAGACTTTCCCCATGTGCTTTGGTTCATGATTTGCATTTCTCCTTTGCGGCCGGCGCCGGACAGGCACCGGGTAAAAATTAGTTGCGTGTCTTTCGTTATTCACAACATAACCCAGCCCGGAATGGGGCGCGCTGCCTCCCGCAAAGGATTTTGGGTCCTCTGCCTGCGCTTTTCGGCAGCAGGCACAGGCCGGAGCAGCGTAAATCCGGGCCGCTTTTATGGCCGCGGACCTCCGACACACGCGGCCTTTTTCAGATGCAAACGCAATGTATTAACTATACGAAAAAACGCAGGATTTGTCAAGTGCTATTTCGGCCCGTTCAGGCGGGAATGGGGCCACAAAAAACAAGCAAAAAATTGAGCCGGCAAAAGCCGGCCCAATTCGAGGTAAAATATGAAAGGACGAAAACCCTTATACTCTATATCTTGTGGCATATGCACCTTGCTGGTACAGATCTTGCCCATTCCGGCGGCTTTGCCGGCGTGCACGGACACTGCGCCTGTGGTTTGCCCTGCGGCAGGCCCTTGCGTACATCAGCAGGGCGGCCAGCGGGATGGCCAAAAGGGCCATGAACCCGGTCAGGCTGGTAAGGAACGAGATGCCCGGCCCCTCCACCGCAGGCGCGGAGAGCTCCTGCTGCTCTACCTGCCGGCTTTGGGCCTGCTGTATGTAACGGTCAACCGCTTCCTCCTGGCTGACCCGGCTGGCAGCGCTTAGCACTGCGACCAGCACCACTGTAAGGATCAACACCAGCATAAAGGGGATGAGTTTGCTGAAAACCTTCCGGCCCATTCCATGCCTCCCTACCGCCCCATTGGCGGTAAATTATGTCTATTGAAGATTGCATTTTAATTACAACTGTTACAAATTGGTTACATTCTAGCACGTATTACGGAAAAATGCAAGGGGATTCAGAAATGTTAACAGAATGTTCACATATAACCCGCTCCAAACTGCTTTCGTCCTCCTGTATGCCGTGCCCGATAGCAAAAACGGGCAGGTTTTCCCTGCCCGTCCTTGCACAAGTATTCTTCACGCATCCCGTAGCCGCAAAGCTTACTTTACTTCTACCTCAGCGCCGGCCTCGGTCAGCTTGTTCTTCAGGGCCTCGGCGTCGTCCTTGGAGATGCCTTCCTTCACGGCCTTGGGGGCCTCGTCAACCAGAGCCTTGGCTTCCTTCAGGCCCAGGCCGGTAGCCTCTTTAACCACTTTGATGACGTTGATCTTGTTGGCGCCGGCGGACTTCAGGACTACGTCAAACTCGGTCTTTTCCTCAGCAGCGGGGGCAGCGGCAGCGGGGGCAGCTACGGCCACGGCAGCGGGGGCAGCGGCGGATACGCCGAACTCCTCCTCCAGAGCCTTGACCAGCTCGGAGAGCTCCAGGACGGTAAGGGCCTTTACTTCTTCAATGAGATTGGTTACTTTCTCAGACATGGTAATTTCCTCCAATTTAATAGGATAATTTTTGTTTTATGGTACAATCTTTTTGGTATCTGCGCCAAATCCCACAGGCTACCCTTACGCAGACTGCTTTTCCGCAATGGCGTTCAGTGCGATAACCAGGCTGCGGATCGCGCCGCTGCACACGTTGGCCAAGCCCTGGATGGGCCCATTCAGGCCGCCAAGCACCTGGGCCAGCAGCACTTCTTTGGGGGGCAGTTTTGCCAATTCCTCAATGCCATTGGCGTCCACCGCGGCGCCGTCAATAAAGCCGGCCTTGACCTGGAAAGCGGCGTTGGGGTTGGCTTTTACATACTCGGAGAAGATCTTGGGGGCCTCGGTATAGCCCTTGTCGCTGTAGGCAATGGCTGTGGCGCCGTTCAGGTACCCGTCCAGGCCCTCGATCCCCGCGTCCTTAAAAGCACGGGAGAGCAGGGTGTTCTTGACAACCTTGTACTCGCAGCCGGCCTCACGCAGTTCCTTACGCAGCTTGGTGTCCTTTTCCACGCTGATGCCTGTGTAGTCTACCAGCACGCCAACATTGGCGGTCTTAAAGGCCTCGCACAGTTCAGCCACCTGCTGCTTTTTCTGTTCCAGAATTTTCTCGCTGGGCAATTTGTTTCACCTCCGATACATGGTGTTGCCAGTCCAAAACAAAAGCGCCTTCCCGCCGGAAAGGCCGGGAAAGGCGCTGGAATGCAAGCAAATGCAGGGGTATGCCCCTGTTCCACACGCTTATCTCCCCTCGGCAGGCCGGTTTCCCATTTCAGCCCGCATGGCGGGCGCCTGCTGTCTTTGGTTGGACAGCTTTGTTATTATAGCACGGCCCACAGGAAAAGTCAAGCCAAAACCTTCAAGGATTCCGCAAAAGAAAACGGGATTGCCCTCCCCTCTTACGGTATTCTTACAGTTTCTCTGCACATCTTGCGGCCGTATCACCCATCATGCTATACTAAAAGAAAAGCAAAATGGTGAGCTGTTATGTTAAACCCGCTGAATCAAAGATTTATCCAGTTCATTTTTACCGATCTTTTTGGTTTCTGCTATTTCGTGCTGCCCGTATTTCTGGCCTTCACCTGCCAGGTGTTGCTGTGCTTTCGTACAAAACGCTTCCTGCTCAAGCTGCTACCCGCCGCTTTGGGCGTTTTGCTGATAGCGGCGGTCCTGGGCGCGTTCCTGGCTCTGGGTGAAAACCTGCTCTACCTCTTCCCCCTGGGCATTGCCGGGTTGATCTGGCTGGGCAGCCTGGCCGGCTGGCTGGTTTACGGTGCCGCCCGGCTCCTTTGCCGGCTCACAAAAAAGACGCCCTATGGATAGGGGCGCCTTTTTGTTATGCAAATGCTTTAGACAAACTTTGCCGGGTTGATCTTGATGCCGGGGCCCATGGTGGCGCTCAGCACGCAGGAGCGCACATACTGGCCTTTTGCGGCAGCGGGCTTGGCCTTCACGATGGCGTCCATCAGGGTGTTGAAGTTCTCGGCCAGCTTTTCGGGGCCAAAGGACACCTTGCCGATGGGGCAGTGGATGATGTTGGTCTTGTCCAGGCGGTACTCGATTTTACCGGCCTTGGCCTCCTGCACGGCCCGGGCGATGTCCGGGGTCACGGTGCCGGCCTTGGGGTTGGGCATCAGGCCACGGGGGCCCAGGATCTTACCCAGGCGGCCCACCAGGCCCATCATGTCGGGCGAGGTAACGACCACGTCAAAGTCCATCCAGCCCTCGGACTGGATCTTCTGCACCATTTCCTCCGCGCCTACAAAGTCGGCGCCGGCGGCCTGGGCGGCCTCGATGTTGTCGCCTTTGCAGATGGCCAGCACCCGCACGTTTTTGCCGGTGCCGTTGGGCAGCACAATGGCGCCACGGACCTGCTGGTCCGCATGGCGGCCGTCCACGCCCAACTTTACGTGGAGTTCTACGGTTTCGTCAAACTTGGTGGTGCCGGTCTTTACGCACAGGTCCAGGGCCTCTGCGGTATCGTAAAGTTTCGCGCGGTCAATGAGCTTAGCGCTCTCTCTGTATTTCTTACCGTGTTTCATTGCAGTTTCCCCCTTCCCTTAGTCTACGACTTCCACGCCCATGCTGCGGGCGGTGCCGGCAATCATGCTCATGGCTGTTTCAATAGAACTGGCGTTCAGATCGGGCATTTTGGTTTCGGCGATCTTCTGGATCTGCTCTTTGGTGATCTTGGCGACCTTCTTCTTGTTGGGCTCGCCGGAGGCCGTTTCGATGCCCACGGCCTTCTTGATCAGCACCGCGGCAGGGGGGGTCTTGGTGATAAAGGTAAAGGAGCGGTCGGCGTACACGGTGATGACTACAGGGATAACCAGCCCCACGTCGTTTTTGGTGCGCTCGTTGAACTCCTTGGTAAACGCCATAATGTTGACGCCGTGCTGGCCCAGCGCAGGGCCTACCGGCGGGGCCGGCGTTGCTTTGCCGGCAGGAATTTGGAGCTTAATAAAGCCCGTTACCTTTTGTGCCATTTTACATTACCTCCCAATCATGTGGTCATAACGGTGCGGGCAGGAAATTTTTACCCGTACCTCCCACCAGCGCCCCGGAATACCCCGGGCGCTGCGCTTTCTTTTGGGCCTTTGGCGGCTTGGGGCGCTGCCCCAAGGACCTTTCGCCCCCGGCCCTTTTCCCGGCCCGTAAGCCGGCTACTGTCTGTGCGGCCTTCTTTTCGTTTGCCTGCCTGGCGGCCTTGCCCCTGGGGCGGCCGCGCTTTCTCAGCCTACCGGCTCGGCCTGGTCCAGTTCCAATTCCACCGGGGTGTCCCGGCCGAACATGGAAACCGTTACCCGGATCCGGTTTTTCTCCGTATCCAGTTCCTCCACCACGCCCACAAAGCCTTCCAGGGGGCCGTCGATGATATTCACCGAATCGCCCACGCCGTAGCTGACCTCCACCTGCCGCAGGTCAATGCCCAGGCGGGCCACCTCTGCGTCCGTAAGGGGTACCGGCTTGGAGGAAGGCCCCACAAAACCCGTGCAGCCCCGGATATTCCGAACGGCATACCAGCTTTCGTCGGTCATGATCATCTTTACGATGACATAACCGGGGAAAATCTTCCGCTCTACCTCTTTGCGCCTGCCGTCGTCGGTGATCTCCGTCACCTGTTCGGTAGGCACGCGTATTTCCTGGATAAGCTCGTGCATCTGGCGGTTTTCCACCGTCTTTTCCAGGTTTGAGGCCACTTTGTTTTCATATCCCGAATAGGTATGCACCACATACCACTTCGCTTCTTCCGCCATGTCAACCTCCAAAAAATCAGCCAGGCAAGGGCCTGTTTACGCCGCTACGTTCATCACCAGGCCCAGCAGGTTCATAAACGCCGTGTCCAGCAAAAATACGAACAGCCCCAGCACAATGATGGTTACCAGCACCACGCCGGTGTTCTTGAACACCGCCTTCGGGGTGGGCCAAACGATCTTTTTCAGCTCCCCCTTGCAATCTTTGGCAAACTTTGTGGCTTTTTTGCCAAAGGCTACCAGGGCGTTGGGCTTTTTCGTGCTTTTCTCGTTTTCCGCCATCTTCACCCGCTCCTTACTTGGTTTCCCTGTGCAGGGTGTGTTTCCGGCAGAACCGGCAGTATTTGTTCATTTCCAGCCTGTCCGGGTCATTCTTCTTGTTCTTCTTGGTCAGGTAGTTGCGCTGCTTGCACTCCGTGCAGGCCAGCACGATCTTCACTCGCATCTCTTCAGCACCTCCATAAACGTTGGATGTTTTGCCTAAGGCGCAGGGCCGTGGCCCTCTGCCTCCCTCAAAAAGAAGGGCGCAAAAAAAGAAACCCCTTTTCGAGGTATCTTTAGTATAGCATAACCGCCCCGGACTTGTCAATAGGCCAATGCCGGGAAATAGGGGAAAACCGGCGCCTTCCCATACCCCCGTAACCAAAGGGCGGGCCCTGCCGTATGGCACGCCCGCCGCCCTGGCCCAAAGCCCTTATGCCGGGCTTTGGGCATCAGCCCTCCAGCCGAGCCTCTACCTTCTTGCCTTTTGCCTTCTTTTTCTTCTCCGGCTTGATGTTTTTCCCCTTCAGCTTTCTGGAATACCCGCTGTGCTTTTTCAGTTCGTCTTCCAGCTTGCCCTGTGCCGCCTGGAAGGCCCCGTCGGAGAGGCCGTTTAAAAAGGTAAAGCTTATGATCGAACGCAGGTCCATATCGCCGTTTTTATACATATCGTCCAGCAGCGCGCACAGCTTGTCCGCCGGCTCGCTGTCCGGGTACTTTTGCAGCAGGTCATCGGCCCGGGGGATTACATGGGCCTTTAAAAAGGTGATATACCGCACCTGCCCGTACACGATCTTCTCCTCGTTCAGTTCCCCTTTTATCTCCGGGAAGATATTCGCCAGCCGGTTGATGAAAAACAGCGGGTCTACCGTACGGTCCTCACCCTTGGCGGCCTTTTTGCGCTGCTGCACCACCGCCACCCGCTTGGGGCCCCGCACGACCTCCAAAAAGTCATTGATGATGCTCTCCGCGTCCGAGCGATCGGCAGTTTTCATATCAAAGAGCCAGGCCGAAAGCTCCCGCCAGTCTCCCGGCTTGCTATCCGCCGTCAGGGTCGTAGAGCGCAGGACAAAGCTTTTCCGCTCGGTGGCATATAGCAGGCTGTAGGCTACATCCGCCGCCCGGAACATGGACGCGCGGCCGGCAGCGTCCTCCAGCGCGACGGGCTCTTCAAAGCCCTGCTGGGTAAGTTCCGCCCCCAGCGCGGTCTGTATCAGCTCAAAAGCGTTAAAATCCAATGAGATCAACTCCAAAAAATCAAATTAACATATATTATACCATGCCCCCGCGCAAATGTCCATAGCCTAAACTAAAGGGGGTGTGTCCGAAATGAAGAGTCTATGACGAAATGTTGGCCTCCGGCGGCGGAGAGTTGGCTACGCCAACTCTTGGGCTCTGATTCTCGGCTGCCGCCTCGGTCGGCGACGGGCAATCGCCACCGGCGGTTGCCGCCCCCTAAGAACCCCGCCACCTTTGAAAAGGACGAGGGCCACCGGGGGGGGGGCGTCACGAGCCGGCCGAACCGGCAAGTGAGAAGGCGAAACTTTTACTATTTGTCCGTTTGTTCGCCGGAACCTCGCCGGTATTTGTGGGCCAAAACAGTTGATAAATCCCGCCGGGTATAGTATAATAGGGTAAAAGAATCCAAACGAAACGAGCGTGATCCCCCATGAGCGAGAAACTCCGTCTGGGCGTAGTCTTTGGCGGCCAGTCCTCTGAGCACGAGGTTTCCCTGATGTCCACTGCGTCTATCCTGGAAAACCTGGACCCAGGGAAATATGAAGTATATAAAATCGGCATAACCAAAGAGGGCCACTGGCTTTTGTATGAGGGCCCTGCCGCCGACCTTTCGGACGGCACCTGGCTGACGGCCTCTACCCCGGCCTTCCTCTCCCCTGACCCTACCGTTCACGGCCTGGTGGCGCTAAAGGACGGCCGTTGTGAGGTCATCCCCCTGGACTGTATCTTCCCGGCCCTTCACGGCAAAAACGGCGAGGACGGCTCCATCCAGGGGCTGTTCCAGTTGTCCGGCATCCCCTATGTAGGCTGCGGGGTCACCAGCTCCGCCGTGTGCATGGATAAGGCCATCACCCACACCCTGCTCTCCGCGGCGGATATCCGCCAGGCCCATTACCTCTGGTTCTATGCCGACCGCTATGCCGCCGCCCCGGACACCATCCGCAACAAGATCCAGGCCCGGCTGGATTTCCCGGTGTTCGTTAAACCGGCCAATGCCGGCTCCTCTGTAGGCGTTAGCCGGGTGGATAGCCCGGAAGGCCTGGACGCCGCCATTAAAAAGGCCGCTGCCGAGGACGGCAAGGTGGTTGTGGAAGAGGGCATCCGGGGACAGGAGGTGGAGTGCGCCGTGCTGGGGCTACGCCCCACCGCCCAGGCCTCTGTGGTGGGGGAGATCGGCGCCTCCGCCCAGTTCTACGACTACGACGACAAGTATATCAACGGCACCAGCCAGCTCTTCATCCCCGCCCGGCTGGAGGAACCCGTGGCGGAGAAGATACGGGACACCGCCGTGCGGGCCTACCGGCTGCTGGGCTGCTCCGGGCTGGCGCGGGTGGACTTCTTTGTAGCCGAAGAGGGCCGGGAGGTGGTGCTCAACGAGATCAACACCCTGCCGGGGTTCACCGCCATCAGTATGTACCCCAAGCTGTGGACGGCCTGCGGCATGACCTACGGCGGGTTGCTGGACCGGCTGATCGCCCTGGCCCTGGAGAAGGCGGGTGTGGCCCATGGATAACCGGCCCATCGGGGTATTTGACTCCGGGCTGGGGGGGCTGACGGCAGTAAAAGAACTGGAAAAGGTGCTGCCCGGCGAGAGCATCGTTTACTTTGGCGACACGGGCCGGGTCCCCTACGGCACCCGCAGCCGGGAAACCGTGCGCCGCTATGCCCGGCAGGATATGGCCTTCCTCACCCGCCATGACGTGAAGGCCGTACTGGCCGCCTGCGGTACGGTCAGTTCTACCGCGGGGGATATTGGCCACGCCCTGCCCGTACCCTATTTTGATGTGGTGGGCCCTACGGCCCAGGCAGCCGTCCGGGCTGCCAAAGGGGGGAAGATCGGGGTGATCGGCACCAGTGCCACGGTGCACAGCGGCTCTTATGCCAGGGCCATTGCGGCGCTGGACCCGGCGTTGCAGGTGTTCACCCAGCCCTGCCCCCTGTTCGTGCCGCTGGTGGAAAACGGCTTTGTTGCCCCCGGCGAGGAGATCACCCGGCTGGCGGCGGAGCATTACCTTGCGCCCCTGCGTGAGGCGGGGGTCAGCGTGCTGATTTTGGGCTGTACCCATTACCCTTTGATCGCCCCTACCATCTGCCAGGTCATGGGCCCGCAGGTCACCCTGGTGGACAGCGGCCGGGAAGCGGCCCTGGCCCTGGCCGGGTACCTGACGGGGCATACCATGCTATGCGGGCCGGGCCAGCCCCGGCAGGCAGAATACTATGTGACCGACGAGCCGGAGAACTTTGCCGCGGTAGCCGCCCTGTTCCTGGGCCACGCGGTGAAAGGCCCCCGGCGGGTGGACGATATTGAAAGCTACTGAAAACCACTGGATACCCCGGTAGAAAAACCGGGAAATGAAGGAGGGCGGGGATATGTTAAAGGAAGATTACACCATCAACATCCGGGGCAAACAGGTTTACGAGGATGATTCCGGGGAGGTTGCCCTCTCCACCACCGGCACTTTTTCCGAAAAGGACGGCGTGCAGTTTATCGCCTATAAGGAGTACGATGAGGAGGATCCCCGCTTGTCCCACACGGCGGTGCTGCGGGTGGAGCCGGGCAAAGTCACCATGATCCGGGCGGGCTCCTCCACCCGGCTGATCCTGGAGGAGGGCCGGCGGCATCTGTGCCACTATGACACCGGGTTCGGCTCTTTGACCGTGGGGGTCTTTACCAGCGAACTGCATACTGCCCTGGGCAGCGGCGGCGGCTCGCTGGAGATCAAGTATACCCTGGACATCGACTCTAACCTCTCCAGCCAAAATGAACTGCGGGTAGAGGTGATCCCCCTGCCGGCACCCCGGTGCTGACCGGCCCGGCGCCCAGGGACGCCTGCACGGCCGCGGCTTTGTAAGTAAAGCCGCGGCCGTGGCCTCTGTCTGCCGGTACCCTGCCGCCGCTTAAAAAGTTAAAAGGAAAGGATTTTTTAAATTATGTCACAGCTTGTCACCAAAGCCAAAGAACAACTGGCCGGCGCCATTCAGGCCGCGCTACAGCAGGCCATAGCCTCCGGCACCCTCCCTGCGGCCACCCTACCCCCCATCGTGCTGGAAGTCCCTGCCGACCGGGCCCACGGGGACTGGTCCTGTAACGTGGCCATGGCCGGGGCACGGGCCTTCCACGCCGCCCCCCGTAAAATTGCCGGGGCTGTGCAGGAGAATATCTCCCTGGCGGGCACCTGGTTCAACGCCTGCGAGATCGCCGGCCCCGGATTCCTCAACTTCACCTATGACCCCCGCTTTTACGGGGCTGTCCTACAGGATATCGCCAAGCTGGGCCCGGCCTATGGCCAAAGCGGGCTGGGCGAGGGAAAGCGGGTGCTGGTAGAGTACGTTTCCGCCAACCCCACAGGCCCCATGCACATTGGCAACGCCAGGGGCGGCGTGCTGGGCGACGCCCTCTCCGCGGTGCTGGAAACGGCCGGCTACCAGGTGGAGCGGGAGTTCTACGTTAACGACGCCGGCAACCAGGTAAACCGCTACGGCCTGTCCATTGAGGCCCGGTATATGCAGCAGTTCCAGCCGGATTTCCCTTTCCCGGAGGACGGCTACCTGGGGGAGGACGTGACGGAAAACGCCCGGACCTTTGCCGGCATCCACGGGGACAAGTACGTGGCCTGTGACAGCGAGGCCCGCCGCGAGGCCCTTATCGCCTATGCCATCCCCCAAAACATCCAGGTGCTCCACGACGACCTGCGCCGCTACCGGGTAGAGTACGACAACTGGTTCCACGAGTCCACCCTCCACGGAAACGGCGCGGTCAGCCGGGTAGTCGAGCTATTTAAAGAGAAGGGCTGCACCTACGAGAAGGAAGGCGCCCTGTGGTTCAAGGGGGCGGAATACGGCTCCGAGGACTTTGTACTGGTGCGCTCCAACGGGGTGCCCACCTATATTGTGCCGGATATCGCCTACCACTACAACAAGCTGGTCACACGGGGATTTGACCTGGCCATCAACGTGCTGGGCGCCGACCACCACGGCTATGTACCCCGGCTGAAGGCTGCCATCGCCGCCCTGGGCATTGACCCCGACCGCCTGAAAGTGGTGCTGATGCAGATGGTCAGCCTGGTGCGGGACGGCGAGGCCGTAAAACTCAGCAAGCGCAGCGGCAAAGCCATTACCATGGCCAATCTGCTGGACGAGGTGCCTGTTGACGCGGCTCGATTCCTGTTCAACTCTTACGAGCCCAACACCCGTATTGACTTTGACTTGGACCTGGCCGTGAAGGAAGATGCCCAAAACCCGGTATACTACGTGCAGTACGCCCACGCCCGCATTTGCAGCATTTTGCGCAATTTGAAGGCTGACGGCATAGAGCCCCGGCCCTGCACCCCCGAAGAGCTGGCCCTGCTTACCGCCCCGGAGGAAGTGGAACTGACCCGCTACCTTTCCGGCTACACCGACGAGGTGGCCAATGCCGCCCGGAACATGGACCCGGCACGTATTACCCGGTATGTGCTGAACGTATCCACCCTGTTCCACAAGTTCTACAACGCCTGCCGGGTGAAGGGGGTAGACCCGGCCCTTAGCGCGGCACGGCTGGGCCTGTGTACCGCGGCGAAAACGGTGATAGAAAACGCCCTGGCCCTATTTAAAGTAACCGCCCCCGATTCCATGTAACCGAAAGCAGCGCCTGCAAACGCGCTGGAATACCGGCAGGGAACTTCCCCTTAAAGGGAAGTTCCCTGATTCGTTTTAGGCGGGCAGGTGGGGGTTCTTGCAAGCCCCGTTGCGCTTTGGGGAAACTTTTATGGGCGCTGCGCGGATAATCAGGCAAATAAAAAGGGCTCCCGCTTGGGGAGCCCTCAGCTTTTGTTTACTTTATTTGGCACTGAATTCCTGGCTGTAAATCTCCTTGCCGTCCTCGGTCTCGTACACCACAACCACTTTCGGGTCAGTCACTTCAATGGCAGAGCTCAAAGAACCGGCAATGCTCTCAAAGGTGCTGCCCTGGCTGCCCATAGCGGCTTCCAGCGCGTCACGCATAACGCTGATCTCGTCATCGCTAAAGGTTTCGCCTACATAGGTAAAGGTATAGATAAGCTTGTTGTCCTCGCCTGCAATGGCCACCTTCATGCTGTCGTCGCCAGCAGTCAGGCTTTCGATCATGGAGTCCAACTGGCCCTTCACAGTGGGGTCGTCCAGGAACTCCTGGATGGTAGCAAACTTGCCGCTGGCAGGGGCGCCGGCCTCGCTGCTCTCGGTTTCGCTGCTTTCAGCCTCGCTGCTGCTCTCCGTTTCGGAAGAACTGCTGTCCTCTACCGCGGAACTGGTGGTGCTGCTGGCCTCGCTGGAGGAACTGCTCTTCCCGTCGCCGCCGCAGGCAGCCAGGGACAGTACCATTGCCATCGCCATCGTGCCGGCCAAAAGCCGGAGAAGATTCTTTTTCATGATCAATCACCTTTCATTCATTTTTGTTTTAAGTATTTTGGCCCCTCAAGGCTTGCATTACCGCCCCGCGGGAACCAAGGGGAATTATACTCCTGTTCCCGTACAATGTCAAGCCTAGAATGATTACAAAAGAATTACTTTTTCCCGCAAAAACAATAGTATTCCACGCTGTTTTCCTGATTTAGCCAATTTCAACAATTTTACTCCAGCCTCTTCTGCCCCGCCCCGGTCAAATCCCGCACGCTGCCCCGCTCTACCAGCCGGGCGGGCAGTTCAAAGCGCAGCCAGGGTTCCTCTTCCCCCAGCTCCTTCAGCCGCCGCAGGTTCTTGATCATCTGCACACACTGCCGGCCCATCAACTGGGGGGAATTGTGCACCGTGGTGATGTGGGGCTCAATCATGGTGCACATGGGCTGGTCGTCAAACCCTGTTACCGAAATGTCCTCCGGCACTTTTTTGCCGATGAGTTCCAGCGCCTTTATGGCCCGCCACGCCTGCCGGTCGTTCTCACACACCAGTGCCGTGGGCAGCCGGGGCGCCTCCCCCAGCAATTTGGCCAGCCGCTGGTACTCAAACAGGTCTTCCTCCGGCTTGGCGCAAAAGTAGAACTCCGGCCGGTCCTCCAGGCCGAATTCCTCCAGGGCCCACCGGTACCACCTGCGCCGGTCATCCCGCACCTCGCCGGGCCAGCCGCTGTAGGCAAAGCCTATTTGGGTATGCCCCTTTTCCTTCAGGTATCTGACCACATTGTACATCCCCTGCCGGTTACTGATGCACACGCTGCTGGGCTCCCAATAAGATGCCCCGTCCAGAAAGCCGCCTGCGTCTATAAAGACGCAGGGCACCCCCGCCGCTTTGACCTCCCGCTCCATCTTTTTTGTCAACTGGCAGGGGTGCACGATCGCCCCCATCACATCCCCTGTGCGGCGCAACTGCTCAGCCAGGCTGGTGTTTTTCAGCCGGTTGGTGTGCACCATCACCAGGCAGCAGTCATTCTCCCAGGCCTCGGCCTCCACGCCCTCCAGCACCCCGGAGAAGAAATTATAGGGGTCGTTCCGGTCCCCAAAAAACTCATGGGAGATGATATAGGCGATCACCTTGCAGGCACACCCGCCGCTTTCCGCCTTTTCCGCGGGCTTATCCCCCGGCGCGGCCCCCTCCCGGCAGGCGTCGCTGAGCATCTCCCCGTGCCCCAGCTCCTGTATCTTTTCCAGCAGCGACTTGCGCAGCGAGTCGCTGATGCCCGGCTTATTGTTCAGCACCAAAGAGATAGTGGCTGGCGAAACGCCCAGTTTTTTGGCCAGATCCTTTGCTTTCACACTTGATCACCCCGGCAAGATTTATAAATTCTTTATAAACCATTATAAACTATCCTGCCCAAAATTGCAACCCCCTATTGACAATCTGCCCAAAAAAAGATAGAATAGTATTTGAAAAGTGAAAGCAGGGGTGCCCTTACGGGCTGAGAGGAGCTACGAGCTTAAACCCTATGAACCTGATGCGGATCATACCGACGTAGGGAGCGTTTCATGAGGATACTTTGCCGGGCCGGGCCATACCCCACCCGGCTGGAAACGCACTTTTACGCCGTCTGGGCCTCCAGGCGGCTTTTCATTTTTCAAAAATTTTCTCACGGAGAAAGGAAGATCAACATGGCGGAAAACAGAAAGACCATACCGGCCCCGGCCGGCAACACCCTGCGGGTGCAAAACCTGGTGCTGGCGGGCATCCTGATTGCCCTGGGCACTGTGCTGTCCTTCATCAAGGTGTTCGACCTGCCCTACGGGGGCTCCATCACCCTGTGCTCGATGCTGCCGGTTATGCTGTTTGCCTACCGGGCAGGCATAAAATGGGGGCTGGGGGCCGGATTCACCTTCAGCGTGCTGCAACTGCTCTTTGGCATGGACGGCCTCAAGGGCATCAGCGGGGCAACGGTCGCCGGCTCGGTGCTGCTGGACTACTTGCTGGCGTTCACCGTGCTGGGCCTGGCCGGGATGTTCCGGGGCCGGGTCAAACACGAACCCACGGCGTTTACATTGGGCTGCCTGGCGGCCGGGCTGCTGCGGTACGTATGCTCCTTCCTGTCCGGGTGGATCTTGTGGAGCGAGTACGCGGATGCGAATTTCTCGCCGTTGCTGGCAGGCATGGACGGGCAGCAGTTGGCCTGTTTTTACTCGCTGGTCTACAACGGCAGCTATATGCTGCCGGAGATCCTGGTAACTTGCCTGGCGGCCTTTGCGGTTATGCAACTGGCCGGCAAGCTGGTGCTGAAAGGCGCTGATGCCTGACCATACGGAAACAGGGGCGTGGGGCCTGATCCCCGCGCCCTTGCCTTTTTTTACCCTTTCTGGTATGATATTCCCATTACCTTTGTAAGGAGTTGACCCCATATGCCTGCCAAACACCGCGCCCAGCCCTCGCCCCCTGCCTTCCGGCCCGGCCTCCTCCTCGCCATCCTCCTATTGCTGGCCGGCCTTGCCGCCGGCGGTTTCTTGATCTGGGAAAAGGCCGGCTCCGCCCCGCCCCCTTCTGCCCCCACGCCCACCGCACCGCCTGCCCCCACGGCCAGCCCTACCCCTGTGCCAACGCCCGCTCCCACGCCCTCCCCTACGCCGGCTCCTACCCCAACCCCCTCGCCCGCCCCTATCCCGGATACCGGCGAGGACGGCTATGCGTCGGAGGGGCTGTATATCTGGAATAACATGGCCTTTGAACTGTTTTACGGCTATAACGAGGCCGCCGAGCCCTACGCCCAGGCCATTGAGTCCTTTGCCGCCCAGTTGCCGGGCATCCGGGTATACAACCTGGTGGTGCCCAACCACTGCGAGTTCGGCCTGCCCCAGCGCCTGCGGGACGCCCTGGGCTGCGGCTCTCAGCGGGAGAACACCGCCTACATTTACGGCAGCTACCAAAATGTCATCCCCGTAGACGCTTACGATACCCTGGACCAGCACAAGGCGGAATACCTCTACTTCAACACCGACACCCACTGGACGGGCCTGGGCGCCTACTACGCCTACCGGGCGTTTTGTGATACCGCAGAGGCAGAACCCGCCGCTTTGGAAGATTTTACCGTAGAAACCTACGACGGCTTTCTTGGGTACCTGTACCAGCTTTGCGGCGAAAGCTGCCTGGCCGGGCAGCCTGACCACATCGACCTGTATGAGCCGGGTTTCCCCTACACCGCCGCCCTCTCTGATGATGGGGAAAGCTTTACCGAGGTTGCGGGCGTTAACAGCACCGACAGTTCTATGGGCTACAGCATGTACCTGTGGGGGGATAACCCCTGTTTCCGGGTTGTCAACGAAAGCCTTTCTACCGGGCGCAAGCTGGTGCTGGTAAAGGAATCCTACGGCAACGCCATTGCCCCTTTCCTGGCCGCCAGCTTTGACGAGGTATATGTGGTGGACTTCCGCAGCTTTGCGGGTAGCCTGCCGTCCTTCTGCGCCGGCAAGGGGATTACGGATGTGCTCTTCCTCAACAGCACCATAGCAGCCAATACCTACGCCAGGGTAGAGGACCTGCAAAGCCTCTTCCCGTGAATAAAACCCCGGCTACCGGGCACAATAGCCCTGTAAAGCGGCTTTGCCCGTTTTGCAA
The DNA here is from genome assembly GCF_034335085.1 of Acutalibacter caecimuris. Classification (NCBI taxonomy): domain Bacteria; kingdom Bacillati; phylum Bacillota; class Clostridia; order Eubacteriales; family Acutalibacteraceae; genus Acutalibacter; species Acutalibacter caecimuris. The sequence continues at coordinate 66,280 of NZ_JAWXXJ010000018.1, forward strand.
ATTTTTATTGCCGAGGTAATATGCCATGAAAAACAGACTGGAATGTTCCGTTACCGCCTGCCGCCACAATGTTAACGACCTGTGCGACCTGCCGGGCATCAAGGTAGAAGGCCCCGGCGCCTGTTGCAGCGACCAGACCTGCTGCGAGTCCTTTGAGCCCAGGGGCACGGGCAGCAGCAACGCCGTTTCCGGTTTCAGCTCCGCCACCCCGGAAACCAGCATTGACTGCAAGGCCCACAAGTGCACGTACAACCACAACAGCAAGTGTGAGGCCGAATGCGTATGCGTAGGCTGCTGCTGCCAGGATGTAACCGGCAAAAGCGGTACCGAGTGCTGCACCTTCCGGGAAGGCTAAGGTTCCGTCTATTTTGCCCAGAGAGAGCCGGGCCTATTCCAGCCCGGCTCTCTCTTTTTGTGTAAAATGCAACTAGCAATTTTTCGCAGGCGATGGTATAATGGGAGTAGTATGGCTGGTAAGAGGCCCGCCCCATCCCCCCACGAAAGGAGGATCCCCGATGTACGGCGCCATCCTGGGCGACATCGCCGGTTCCCGCTTTGAGTTCACCCGGCCGGAGCGTTTCGACTGGCGTACCGAAGAGCTTTTCAGCGGCATGAGCAGCTACACCGACGATACGGTGCTCACCATTGCAACCAAGTACGCGGTACTTACCGGCGTCCCCTACTTTAGGGCCTACCGCCAATTTGGCCGGCGGTATATGCAGGCCGGCTACGGGCCCATGTTCAAAAACTGGCTCCACACCCAGTCTGAGCGGGGCTACCACAGCTACGGCAACGGCTCTGCCATGCGGGTCAGCTATATCGGCTGGCATTTTAACTCCCTGGAGGAGGTGGAGCGCCAGGCCGCAGCCAGTTCCATGTGCACCCACGACCACCCTGAGGGCATTAAGGCCGCCCAGGCCACTGCCGCAGCCGTGTACATGGCCCGCACCGGCGCCAGCAAGCGGGAGATTGCCCGGTACATCCACCGCAAATACAAATACATGGTACTGCGCCCCCTGTCCACCTACCGGCCCTTCGGCAAGTTTGACGTATCCGCCAAGGGCACCATGCCCCTGGCCCTGCGCTGTTTCCTGGAGTCTGAAGACTGGGAAAGCTGCATACGCAACGTATACAGCGTGCGCTGCGACACCGACACCGTCGGCTGCATTGCCGGGGGGATTGCCGACGCCTTTTTCGGCGGCACCGGCCAGGACGAGGACAGCCTGCTGCGGCGGTTTTTGATACGCCCCAACCGGGTAGGCGCGTTTGACACATACCTATATGACTGGGCGGTGAAAACCCCCGGCCAGTTCCAAATGGAGAAAGAGGAAGGTGATGCCCCATGATCGTCCAGACCTATCAATCCAAGCTGGTGCTGAAAACCCTGAAAGCCGGCGAAACCTACCGGGCCAAGCCAAACCTAAAACTGCGGGGGGAGTACGACGCCATGATCGATATGCTGGGCCTGCATTGCGAGTGCCCGGTTTTTGCGGTGGTGAAGGGGAAACGGCAGAACACCGGCGGCAAGGTTTCCGGCTCGGTGCGGCTGACGCTGGAGGTGCCGGACGAGTACATACACCTGACGGAGTACAGCGAGTGGGCGGATTTCATCTACGCTTTCAAGTTCAGCAAGCCCGGCAACTACAAGGTGCTGCGGCCGGACTGCGAGGAGATCACGGTGCGGCGGTACAACCAGTTGATGGAAAACCTTAAGCAGCAGAAAAAGCCCTCCCAGTATGACTGCCCCCAGGTGGTGTTGGAAAAAATTGAGCCCTCCTGGCTGAAAAGCGTGAAGATCTTCGGCAAATCCGGCCTGTTTGGCCGCCTGCTGCGCCGGTAAGCCCCGCCCCATTTCCCCCTTGCCTTTTCCCGCCTTCTGTGCTATAATCTTCCCACCAAGAACCAAACACGTAGAAAAGGAGGAGCCCATATGTCACCGCAAATGGTCGAACTGCACGACGTAGATGTCCCCGCCTTTCTGAAGGTGCTGGATAGCTGCGAGGGGGAAATTTACCTGATGACCCGCGACGGCAACCGCCTCAACCTGAAAAGCAAGCTTTGCCAGTTGGTGGGCCTTACCGCGCTGATAGAGGGCGGCAAGATAGCCGAAGCCTTTGTTATGTGCGAGAAAGAGTCGGACGAATCCAAGCTGTTCCGGTTCAACCTTTATAAAAAAGGTGTGGACGAGGACAAATAACCCCAAGGCCAACAAAAACCAACGGGGCCAGGCAAATGCCTGGCCCCGTTTTCCCATACCATCCTACCGGTTCGGCACGGTCTCCCCTGCCACGACCAGCCGGTAATCTCCGCTGCGCAGGGCCTCTACCAGCTCTTCGCCGGTACGCACCCGCTGGGCAAAGGCCACCCCCGCCTGCCCTATGCCAGAGCTGTACTGCTCGTGCACATCGCCCCCGGCGGTCTGCAACAGGCCGGTTTCCCGGGCCAGGGCCAGGGCCTTCTCGTTCTCCTCCGGACGGTTGTGGTAATTATACACCTCCAGCGCGTCCAGGTACGCCGGCTGGGGCCCTACCGCCATGTTTATATACCCCCGGTCCCGGAAGGGGTGGGCCATAGACAAAAACCCGCCTGCCCCATGCACCAGCGCCGCATACTCTGAAAGGGGCAGCAGGTGGATGTCCGGGTTGTCCAGCAGGAAATCCAGCCCAATACCATAGGTCAGCACCTCTTTGCCGTCACCGTAGGCGTGCTCTATGCCAAACAGCACGTCAAAGTCCTTCCCCTGGGCCCAATCTTTGGCCGCCAGGTAGGCATTGTAGTATTCGTGGGCAATCTCCCCCCAGGGCAGCGAGCGGTCTACCGCCGTATTGCCCCGCAAAAAGTGGTCGGTTATGATGATACCCGCAAACCCGCAGGCATAGTATGCCGCGGCGATCTCCTGGGGCGTGCTTACCCCGCAGGCACTGCACCAACTGTTGTGGCAATGGGTTTCATACCGGTACTGATAGCGTTCCTCCATGCTTTTACCCCTTTCTAACTTTTCCATTTTCCGCCCTTGCCGGGTCTACTCCGCCACCACGTTCTTGGCCCATATGCCGGACTTCAGCATCAGCAGCGCGATCACCGCTTTCAGCCCGGAGTCTGCGCATTGCACCAGAAAGAACATCCACGGCAGCGAAAGCGCCGTAAACCGGCTGAGCAGGAAGGCAATGGGCAGGCATACCACCCAGGTGTACATACAGTCAAACAAAAAGGTGATGAACGTGCGCCCCCCGGAACGGATGGCGAAATACGAGCAGTTTACAATGGCCCCCAGGGGCAGGAACACCCCGCAGATCATCAGCAACTGGGAAGCCAGTTCCCGCACCGTGTCCTCGGTGTTGTAGATCATGGGGATGAACGGGGACGAGAGGGCCAGCAGCACCCCCATTGCCAGGTTGGCGGCCGTGCCGAAAAACAGCAGCTTGCGCACGGTGGCTTTAGCGCCTTCCATATCGTTGGCCCCCAACTGCTGGCCCACCATAATGGCCACCGCGTTGCCCATAGACATTAGCAGCAGCGAGAACAACTGGTGCACCGTGGCGCTGATGTTGGTGGCCGCCACTGCCTCCAGCCCCCGGGTGGCGTAGCAGGCGGTTATCAGCGAAATGCCCACCGACCAGAGCATCTCGTTGAGCATCAGCGGGGTGCCGGTGGCGCCAATGCGCTTTACCAGGGGCAGCGGGACCCACAGGCTCTTCAGGGCGCCTTCCATAAAGGGAAACTTCCCCTTATGCCGGTAGGCCTGTATGGCCAGGTAGGCCACCTCGATATACCGGGCGATCACCGTGGCCAGCGCGGCCCCGGCCACCCCCATTTTGGGAAAACCAAAGCTGCCGAAGATCAGCAGGTAGTTCAGCACCAGGTTTACCCCAATGGACAGCACGCTGGCCACCATCGGGATAAAGGTTTCCCCGGTGTCCTTCATCACACTGGCAAAGCAGTTGGACACCGCAAAGGGCAAAAGCCCCCACAGCATAATGGCCATGTAGCTTTCGGCATAGCGCAGGGTAGCGTCCATATCCCCCTGGGCGGCCTCGTCCCCGTGCAGGTACAGCATAAAGAACTGCCTGCCAAACAGCACCATCGCCAGGATGCCCAGCACCCCTGCCACCAGGGCAAAAACCAGCCGGAACCGCAGGGTGCTGCGCACCCCTTCCGTGTCCCCTTTGCCGTAGTACTGCGCCCCAAAAATGGACGCCCCGGACATCCCCCCAAAGATGGTCAGGTTGAAGATAAAGACCACCTGGTTTACAATGGCTACCCCGGACATGGGCGCCGTGCCCAGCCGCCCTACCATCACGTTGTCCAGCAGGTTCACAAATGTGGTGATGCCCTGCTGGATCACCATCGGGATGATCAGTGCCACCACGGACAGGTAAAAAGCTTTTGTACCTATGTACTTTTTATAGAACTGCAATCTTTCCCCTCCTTATCCAGCCCTCGTGATACTTGGCCGGCCCGCCAGGCCCCCGGCAACCGGCGGGCCCTGGGGCCAAGTTAGCATTCATTGTACCACAAATCCTTTGGGGATGCAACCGGCCCGGCCCACAAAAAATGAGGGCGCATCCCGCGCCCTCTGCTGTCAACGGTCCCCGCTCTCCACCGTGCTTTCGTCCCCGTCGTCCCACACGCTGGAAAGCCCGCTGTCCAGGCCGTCCTCATCCAGCCCGCTGTTTACCCCGCTGCCCAGATCAGACTGGAGGCCGGACGCCTCGCCGTCCAGCATGGAGTCCAGGGCCGACTCCACCCGGCTGACCGTTTCGCTTACGTCCTCCCCCACCCGGGAGACCACCTCAGACACCGTGCTTTCCACCTTGCCATTGCCGCAGCCGGTAAGGGCTGCCAGAACAGGCAGGCATAAACAAAAAACCAATACGCTTTTGCTTTTCATACTGACTTCCTTTCTGCCGGGCAGCAGGGCATACCCGCCCCGCGCGGCCCTGTTTTTTGCGGGCGGCCGGAACGGCAGGCAACGCGGTGTTGCCCGCGCCCCCTGCTGCCGCCCTTTTTTGCTCTGGATTAGCTTTGCCAGCCAGGATAAAAAAATACCTATTGTGCGGAAATGATTGCAAAAAATTTTTTAAAATGATAGAATACTTTAAAAGACTTGTAAGGCCAGGAGGGTATTATTATGGTGTACACTGTCACGCTCAACCCCGCGCTAGACTGCTACCTGGCGCCCGAAACCTTCTGTATCGGGCAGATCAACCGCTACGGCGCCTCCCGGTTTTTGCCCGGTGGCAAGGGGGTCAATGTTTCGCTGATGCTCTCCTCCCTGGGCGTCAGCACCTCGGCGCTGGGCATTGCCGCCGGGTTTACCGGCAGGGCCCTGGCAGATATGCTGGAGCAGGCGGGCTGCCACACCTCCTTCCTCTTCCTGAAACAGGGCCTTACCCGCCTGAACCTGAAATTATCCCCTGCCGGCCAGCCGGAAACCGCCCTGAACGGCGCGGGCCCCGCCCTGGACGAAACCACCCTGGAGCAACTGGAGCAGCTTGTGGCCACCCTTTTGCGTCCGGGGGATATGCTGGTGCTCTCCGGCAGCCTGCCCCAGGGGCTGCCTGTGGACACCTACGCCCGTTTGGCCAAGGCCGCGCCCCAGGGGACCGGCCTGGTTTTGGACGCCAGCGGCCCGGCGCTGCTGGCCGGCTTGCAGGCCCAGCCCTTCCTGGTCAAGCCCAATTTGGAGGAATTGGGAGAACTGTTCCGGGTGCGCCTTACCGGCGAGGAGGACAGCCTGCCCTATGCCCGGAAACTGCGCCGCCGGGGCGCCAGGAACGTGCTGGTTTCTATGGGCGGGCAGGGGGCTTTCCTGCTGACCGCCCAGGGGAAAGTGCTGCGCCGCCCAGCCCTGCCCGGCAAAGAGGTGTCCTCGGTAGGGGCGGGCGACTCTATGGTGGCGGGTTTCCTCCACGGCTGGCTGCAAACCAGGAACCTGTCCGCCGCCCTGGACTGGGGGGTATCCGCAGGGGCGGCTACCGCCTTTACCCAGGGGCTGGCCGAGGCCGGCCAGGTGCGCCAGCTTTATGCCCGGCACTTTACCCCCCGGCCGGGCACGCCCCAATGTTAATAGAAAATTAAGTTGACATAGCCGCCGATACACCGTAAAATAGGAGTAGGGCTGTTGTTCCGCAAGCCTTACAGCCCGGTACGGCCTAGCTATTCCCCTATGCGGCCCCAAGGCGCGCATATTCCCCATAATGCTGATCAGGAGAGGGTGTTATCTACATGAACAACAACGGCAAACGTCCCGTGGAGGCCGAATACCGTTCCTCCCAGGTATACAAAACGCTTAACGGCCTGCCCGGCGCAGACAAGCTGGCCGAGGGCTTGGGCCGGGCTGCCGCGGGTATTGATGCCGCGTTGAACAGCGTCGGCCCGGTGGTCAAGTCCGCCGCCCAGGGCTACCGGAACGGCCGGCCGCCACAGCCCGGCGCCCATCAGGCCCCCAGCGCGCCCCCTCCCCCCAGCGCCCCTAACGGCAGCTACCACTATACCTACCGGTATAACGGCGCCCAGCCCAACCGCCAGGCCTCCCGGCCCCCCCAGCCTACCCGGCAGGGGCCGCAGCCCGGATACCGGCCGGGGCCGGGAACGCCCCCGCCTGCCCAGCCATACCGGCAGGCTCCCCCCCATCCCACCCAAAGCACCCGCCCCCCTGCGGGCGTCACGCCGGCCCCTGCGCCCCAAATGCCCCCTATGAAGGTGGTGCATATGGGCAGCCCGGCCAAATATTACATCACCGGCATTGTGGCCCTGCTGTACGCAATGAACGGCCAGATGATCGAGCCCCACGAGTGGGCGGTATTCGCCATTGTGGTGCTGTTGACTTTCCTGCTGTCCGGTGCCATTTTCCGGGGAAAAAAGCAACTGGTGCCCGCGGTGGCGGAAGAGCCCAAACCCGCACCCCAGCCAGAGGCTAAAAAGGAGCCGGAGCCCCAGCCGGAGAAGAAATCCACCACCGGCAACCCGGAGGTGGATAAGATCATCGACGAGGGCCATGTGTACCTGAAAAAACTCCGGGCCGCCAATGACGCCATCCCGGACGAAGCCCTTTCCGCCGATATCGACCGGATGGAGCGGGCCTCGGCGGATATTTTCAACTATATTGCCAAGCATCCGGGCAAGGCCCCCCAGATCCGCAAATTCATGAACTACTACCTGCCCACCACCCTTAAGCTGCTGAACAGCTACGAGCAGCTTAGCAAGCAGTCGGTAAAGGGCGAGAACATTACCTCCACCATGTTTAACATCGCGGGCATGATGCATACCGTGGCCGACGCTTTTGAAAAGCAACTGGACTCCCTGTTTACCGACGAGGCCATGGATATTTCGGCGGACATCACGGTGTTTGAAACCATGCTGAAACAAGAGGGCTTTGTGGAGGAGAAGAAAAACGGGTTGTAAACATCCACTGGGCCTATTAAGAGGAAACCTTTGCGCCTTGTCAGAAGTAAGTTTTACAGCTTAAACAATTCGTAAGAAACCGCACAGGAAACTGTAATCAGGTAAGGATAAAATATAACATGAAATGAGGTCGTACAGATGGACAACGAGATCAAATTGACCCTGGAGCAGGAGGCCCCCCAGATGCCCACGCTCACCCTGGACCCGGAGCAGCAGGAGGCCCCTGCCGCCCCGGAAGAGCCCCAGATCACCACCCTGGACGAGAGCGTGCTCTCCCCGGAAGAGCGCAAGATGGTGGACGACTTCTCCCAGAAAATCGACCTGCACAACAGCACCATGGTGATGCAGTACGGCTCTGCGGCCCAGAAGAAGATCGCCTCCTTCTCGGACACCGCGCTGAACAATGTGCGCACCAAGGACCTGGGCGAGGTGGGCGACCAGATCAGCAACCTGGTGGTAGAACTGAAGGGTTTTGACATTGATGAGGAGGAGAAAAAAGGGTTCTTTGGGTTCTTTAAGAACTCCGGCAACAAGATTGTGGCCATGAAGGCCCGGTATGACAGCGCCGAGGTGAATGTCAACAAGATCGCCGCCGCCCTGGAAAGCCATCAGGTACAACTGATGAAGGACGTGGTGATGCTGGATAAGCTGTATGACATGAACCTGAATTACCATAAAGAGTTGTCCATGTACATCATCGCCGGCAAAAAGAAATTGCAGCAGGAGCGGGCCACCACCCTGGAGCAGATGAAACAGAAGGCCCGGCAGACCGGCCTGGCCGAGGACGCCCAGGCTGCCAATGACTTCGCTCAGCAGTGCGACAGTTTCGAGAAAAAACTCCACGACCTGGAATTGACCCGCATGGTCAGCGTGCAGATGTCCCCCCAGATCCGCCTGGTGCAGAACAATGACAAGCTGATGAGCGACAAGATCCAGTCCACTTTGGTGAACACCATCCCCCTGTGGAAGAGCCAGATGGTGCTGGCCCTGGGCCTTGCCCACAGTGAGCAGGCCGTCCGCGCCCAGCGGGAGGTCACGGATATGACCAACGAGTTGCTGCGCAAAAATGCCGACAAGCTGAAGATGAGCACCATCGAAACCGCCAGGGAAACCGAGCGCGGCGTGGTGGATATGGAAACCCTCCGCCACACCAACCTCTCCCTTATCCAGACCCTGGACGAGGTGGTCAAAATCCAGGACGAGGGCCGCGCCAAGCGCCGTGCCGCCGAGCAGGAGATCGGCCGGCTGGAAGGGGAACTCAAGCAAAAACTGCTGGATATCCACTCCTGAGGGCTTGGGCGCTGTTAGGGCGCTGTCCCAACCCCCCCTGTTGGGGCGCTGTCCCAAGCCCCTCCTGTTGGGGCGCTGCCCCAAACCCTGTTTAAGAAACTTTTTGAAAAAAGTTTCTTAAAAATCTTCAAAAACTTTTTTGTTGCACAGGTGGGGGATGGATTTACGGGAGCTCTGCCTGGTTCCGGTGTTTTGCTGTGCGGTTTTTGCGTTTTTCTTTTGGACGCCTTGCAGCAGGGTGGCCGGTTATTCCGTTTGTTTTACTTGTTTGATTGGTTGTCCAGCCGTAAACGTTTGGGGGGCGGATCATCCCCTTTTAAAAATTCCCTGACCTTACAAAAGGAGGCTCGTTCATGAAAAAGAAAAGGCATATAGCGGCCTGCGTGGCCATGTCGGTAGCCATTGCCGCCTCGATCCCTTTGGGCATCAACCGTTCATTGGCACGGGTACGGGAGGACGCGGCTGGCCAATACTATTATGATGACGTGGGCTTTTGCCTGTATGAGGGCATCGAAAACCGCCAGGAGGCTGCCAACAGCCTGATCACCGTGGCTGAGCGCTACGTGGAGCAGGAGCCCACTTTGAAGCCCCTGATAGAAGAGTTGGCGTACCGGGTGCAGGCCTCTTACAACGCCTATGATGACGACGACAGTTTTACCAAAACTGTCCGGGCCAACCAGGCGCTGGACGCCCCTGCCCAGGAACTTTCTCAGGCGCTGCAGGGCATTACACTTAGCGAAAAGGATCGGAAATACCCGGCCCAGCTTATCGACCAGATGAAGTCTGAGCAGGATAAGCTGGCCCGCAGCAGCTATAATGACGCGGCCCGGGCGTTTAACGCCAAGCTGGAAAAGATGCGGCCTATGGCGTTGCTGCACCCCATGTCTACCTTTGATAAGGTGGACACCACCGAACAGGCTGCCCCTGCGGACACGGGCATCCCCTCTCCCCCTGCCATGCGGGAGAGCCCTGGCGCCCCTGATTTGGATGAAATTGTGGAGCGGGCCCAGGAGTTTGCCGACGACACCGCCAACGGCGCCACGGACTTTGCCGATGACGTGGCGGATTGGGCTGAGGGCTTGGGGGAGGAGATCAGCGGCCGGGTTACAGATGCCTTTGGCGGATGAAACCCAGCGGCACCGTTCACACCGCTATATTGACAGGAAAGCGAGGTCCCCTGGATGAAAAAACGTAGCCTAAATAGCCTGCTGGGTATTTTGCTGGCCCTATGCCTGGTTGCCAGCCTGGCCCCCTCTGCGCTGGCGGCCATCCCCAAAAGGCCCGAAAACAAATATGTGCTGGACAGCGCCGGCGTGCTCTCCAGTTCCACCGAAAAGCGGATCATCTCCACCAACCAGGACCTTTTTGCGGAATGCGGCGCGGAGGTTGTGGTGGTTGCCGTGGACTTTTTCGGCGGGAAAAGCCGGGAGGACTACGCCACTGACCTGTTCAACCAGTGGGGGATCGGCTCCAGCGAGCGGAACAACGGCATCCTCCTGCTATTGGGCATTGGCGAGGACGACTACTATGCCCAGGCCGGGTATGGCATTGAGGACTATTTTAACGGCGGTATGCTGGGGGATATGCTCTATGACTATTTGGAGGAGGACTTTGCAGCCGGTGACTATGACGCTGGGGTGCTTAGGTTCTTCGACGCGGTTGTAGATGAACTGGAGTCCTATTACGCCGGCTCCCCTGCCGCCCCGATGGAGGACGGCCGCTATGAAGGGCCGGCCAGTGGGAGTTCCTCCCGCAGCGGCATACGGGTCCTGGGCATCATCGTCTTTGCCCTGGTGCGGATAGCCATTGTGGTCGTGGTACTTTTGTTGGTATTCCGCCTGCTGAAGGGCATTGGCCGGGGCGGCGGGCCACGAGGCGGCGGCGGTGGCGGCGGGTTCTGGCAGGGTATGTTTATGGGGAGCATGATGAACAACCACCATCGCCGCAGGCACTACTGGGGGCCCCCTCCCCCGCCACCCCCACCATATGGTGGGCCCAGGCCGCCTAGACCCGGCGGATTTGGGGGCAGACCCGGCGGTTTTGGCGGGTTTGGAGAGTTCGGCGGACGGCCTGGCGGGTTCTCCGGGGGAGGGGGGAGCCGGGGCGGCGGCGCTGGACGCGGCTTTGGCGGCGGACGTTCCGGGGGCTTTCACGGCGGGGGCGGTAGCCGCGGTGGAGGCGCCGGACGCCGGTAATTAGCAAAAATGACGGCTGTGCATGGAGAATATGCACAGCCGTTTTTCTTTTTGTATAATATTTTCTCGTTTCCATTGTAGGAATTGGTGTATTTACCGGGTGTTTGGAGAATTTGTTGGAGGGGGTATGGACGGATGGAAGGGGACATTTGCGGGGGAATGGGGATTTGCTATTTGTACAGAAAAACTTCTTTGCATTGTGCTGTGGGTGGTATTTTTGACGTTTGGTTAGTTGTAGTTTACTTAAAATATGGGGCGGGGAGGCCTTGAGAGGGGGTTTTGGGGGCAGTTTATGGAGGGATCTTGCGGGGGTATTAAGGGGTTATTGGGCGGGTATTGGGCAGGTATTAGGGGGGTATTGGGGCGGTCTTGAAGGCGGATTTGCGTTATCAGGGCAATGTGCGAAAGCACTTTAGGGGGACGGGATGGGGAAAGGGATTTAGGTGGGGGAG
>NZ_JAWXXJ010000019.1:0-68113 GCF_034335085.1 Acutalibacter caecimuris
CGGATATACAAAATCTCTACCAGCACCATGAACGACTACGGGCGCTCCGGCCCCGCGACGGACAGCTGGTCGAGATATGGCCCTGTGGCCTCCCTGGACGCGACCACAGAGGAAATGACCCTGACCCGCGACCGCTCCTTTACCTTTGCCATTGACGCGCTTGACCAGGACGAGACCGCCCAGCAGCTTGCCGCCGCCACTGCCCTGGCCCGGCAGCTGAGGGAGCGGGTCATCCCTGAGGTGGACACTTACACATATGCCCAGATGTGCGAAAACGCCGGGAACCTGCCCGACCCGCTGGCGCTGACGGCAGAAAACATATACCCACAGATCATCGCCGCCTCTCAGACTCTGGATGACGCGGAAGTCCCTGAAACCGACCGAGTACTGGTAGTCACCCCAGAGACCTATGCCCTGATGAAAAAGAGCAAGGACATCACAATGGAGACAGATATCGGTAACGATATGCGCCTCCGGGGTGTGATCGCCATGCTGGACGGAGCAACGGTGCTGAAAGTACCCGCCGCCCGCTTGCCCGGAAATTTCGGCTTTATGCTGGCCCACCCTTTGGCTACAGTGGCCCCCACCAAGCTGGAGACATACAATATCCACGATAACCCGCCCGGGATTTCCGGGGCCCTGGTGGAGGGGCGCATATGCTATGGGGCGTTTGTGCTGGACAACAAGGCAAAGGCCATATATTATCAGGCCCAGCCCACCGGCACTACAAGCAAATAAAATATATCGGGGCGCATGGGCGGCAGCTCGTGGGCCCTGTTTTATAAGGAGTTGAGACTATGGACAGATTGAATCTGCTGCTATACCAGGCGCGAAGACTGAGCCGCTCCCCGCTTGTGCCGGGACCGGTCATCATGGAGCCGGGGCCCGCCGGGTGGACTGTGACCGCCCATCTTTGCGGTAAGTCCCCGGTGGACTGCAAAAGGGAAACCGCCGTATATACCAGTAAGAGCGGAGCCAGGGAACATACAGATGACCTTGCCAAGAGATACCCCGGCGGCGGGGATTTCCCGGTAATCATCCTGGACGTTATGGGGTGATACCGTGGCAAAGCGCCTGAATATGACGAACTCCAAGGAGGTGCGGCGGGCGGTGAACCGGGTGGCGAATATGGTGCTTAACGGCGAGCTGGAGCCCAAAGCGGCGAACGCTATACTTTACGCCTGCAATGTGAGTTTGGGGGCCATTCGCACGGACGAACAGCAGGCGAAGATCGATGAGCTGGAGACCCTGGTAAAGGAGCTGGAATGTAGATGAGCGGCCCCCGGAACAATGAGCGGCTAGCGGTAAAGGCAAAAGAGGGTAATGCTCAAGCTGTGCTGGAACTATGGGAGCGGGTGAAACTTCTGCTTTATAAGATGGCCCACCGCTTTTACCGGCGGTATGGCGCTGATTTCTTTGCCCGGCGCGGGGCCACGATGGAAGACCTGGAGCAAGAGTGCTTTCTGGCCTTTCTGGGTGCTGTGAGAGCCTATAAGCCCGCAGGGGGGTGGCGATTCACCACCTACCTTACAAGGGCCTCTGAGAACCGTTTTAGGGCCGTTCTCGGGATGAAAAGGAACGATCCGCTGAATGTGTCTGACAGCCTTAACGCACCTCTCTACAGTGATGACGCGGATATGGAAACTGGGGACCTAATACCTGACCCTGGGGCCGAAAGCGAACTTGGAGAGGTGGACGAAAGATATACAGCGCGGGTACTGGCCCTGGCGGTCTGCCGGGTGCTTTCGCCGGTACAGCTCGAGGTGGTTCGGTGCAGGTTTTACCGGCAGTACACCCGGCCTCAGACGGCGCGGGCGCTGGGGATTGCCCAGGGGGTGGTGCTCAAGGAGGAACGGCGGGCGGTCAGAGCGCTGGCAGGGGATGAAGATGTTAGGGGATTGGAGAGATGGCAAGGATGTGGCGGCAGCTTTGGGGTATCAAAACCCTAGCAAAGCTTTGATAGACCATGTAGACAGTGAAGACAAACTCAATAACGAATCGTTACTGAGTTTGGGCCAGCGTGGAGGATGGCTTATCAACGAAAGCGGCATATACTCTCTGGTGTTGGGGAGCAAGCTGCAAGGGGCGAGAAAGTTCAAGCGGTGGATAGGACAGATTTTCCCTTGTTTTTTCCCTTTAGCGGGGTATTTTCCCTTCTTTTGCTTTCCGTCTGATTCTGCAAATCCCACGTATTTTCAAGGTTTTGCGGTACTGGCCTCTATGGCTTTCCACTGAATACGCTGAATAGGTATAAGTCCTTATTATGCCATAAGGGCACACATTCGGCAGCTCACTGGTCAACGGCACCCGGCAGCCAGACGGAACCCTTATGGCCCTCTCACCTCGACAGGTGGCCGACCTCCTGGGCCACAGTACCTCACAAATCACTGAGATGTATTACGTCAAAAAAGACACCACCCGCCTGCAAGGAATCACAGACGGATTCAATTTTTGGCGAGAGCAAGGCAGCACAGGAGAGAGCGCCCCGAATTTTTGATGATTTATTGATGATGTGCCAGACGGAAAGGTTAGAAACGGATGGCGCTGGATGCGAAAAAAGAGCAAAATACACGCCATAGGTAGCAACATTGTAGACCACATCCCGCAACCCCAAAACACAAGAAAAGCCCGGAATTCCAAGGAATTCCGGGCCAAGTCTTTGGCAGGGGCAGAAGGATTCGAACCCTCGGCACGCGGTTTTGGAGTGGATGTGGAAAAAGCATTGACGGACATATAACGGCCAATTTTCCGCGCCGTTAAGCCGTTTGTGTTTCCGCAACACACGCCTCCAAAAATTTTGATAATTTATTGATGATATTCAAAAATCTCAGCCCCCAAAGAACGTCCCTCATGTCAAAACCTGAGCCGCTAAACAAAGAGAAAGATTCCACCTTTCATCTAAGTCTTCCTTAATATCTGTTCACAAAACTGTGTCAGTTCATTGACCCCATCCTGCGCAGTTTCCCAAACCGTATCTGTGTCGATTTTGCCATATTCATGAGCCACAACATTGCGCATACCACGAATAGCCCGCCAGGGGATTTCCCGGTAGGTTTCTTTGAACGCATCAGAAAGATGGTTCGCCAACTCTCCGATTTGCATCAGGCACAGGCACACAGCGTTGCGGTAAACTGAATTGCTCACAAATGCATCGTATGATTTATGAAAAGCAGCATGAGCCTCGTCGATTTCATTGCAGTATCGGCTGATTTTCTCAATAATCTCCTGGTCACGCAGGCTAACGTCCATAAACTAAAATCTCCTCGCTTGATATGCGATCCAAAAATTTCTGCTCCAAGCTGTTGGTGGTAAGCAAGTCCAGCTTTTTATCAAAGGTTTCCTCAAGATCACTGTACAGGCCGCCGAGCTGAATCAGCCCTCGGAGAGATCCCTTATCCACCCGGAAATCCAGATCGCTATCTGGTTTCGCTTCTCCCCGGGCATATGAGCCGAACAGGAATATCCGTGCCACACCATACTGCTCGGCGATAGGAGCGACCATGGCTTTTATTTCGTCGATGGAATAAATTTTGGATGTCATGAGAAACACCTCCCGCTACAACTTTAGTATAGCACAATTCTTTGCTGGGTTCAAGTATCAAACAGTTCTCGGGTAAACCTCAGGTTGATATTTCTATCCTGCCTTCAACCATCTATGTATTGTTAAAATGTTGCGATTCCCCTATAATATTTTTGAAAGGGCCAACCTGCCCTATCCCAGCAAAATGATAAGGAGAATAGTAATGTTCGACAACGTGAAAGCCGGTCAGAAAATTTCGGATTTGAGAAAAAGTATGAATCTGACCCAGGATGAACTCGCCAGTCGGCTGAATATCAGCCCCCAGGCGGTCAGCAAATGGGAGAACGGCCGCGCCATGCCGGAGTTGTCCCTGCTAGTAGAATTGGCGGAGATCCTCGACAGTACCATCGACACCATTCTTTTCCCGGATGCCGCCCGTCCCACGGCAAACGCGAACTTTGAGCATATCCTGCTGCCCTACGCCCCCATCGCGGACTTTTCCGGCAGAACATGGCCCCGGAGTATGGCCTATCCTGCTGTACTCCAGGCGGTCAAGCTGTTTATGGGTCTTGAGGAGCATAGGGATTCCATGGGGCGGCAGATAAATGACGACACGGAATATGTCCTTCAATCCGCGTTCACTTCCATCTGCTTTGGGTATTCATGGGGCGCGGATGACGCACTGGAAACCGGCCTTTCCGTATATGGCTTGACGGGTAAGCTCTGCCAGGGGACAGACTGCAAAGAAGAGGATTTCATCCGTCTTGCAGTGGAAAATATCCTAAGCGGGTATCCTGTAATCGTCCTTCCCAGGGAATACTCGGATATGATACTTGCGACCGGATTCTCCCATCAGGGGAGGGTGCTGAAAGGAATTCCATTCCTAGATGGGGATGACGAGAAAAATTCCGTCATGTCCTTCCAGCAGCTAAAAAATCACCCGGAATGGTTCGCCAAAAAGCCGGATATGCTGCTGATAAAACCAGGCTCAAAGCCTGTTTCTATCCAGGAAAAGTGCAGGGAGGCTCTGAAAAAAGGGCTTGCGCTCCTGCAAAATGAGCGCGGTATTTCTGACGATCCGATGGTTGGCTACGGAGCAGTCATATACGATAATTGGTGCTGGGAGCTTCAAAAAGAGAGCAGCCATGGTATGGTGGATATTGCGTGCCTATCCCCGCATATTTTCATCCATTATGAGGGGAAACTCCGTATCAAGCAATTTCTGGAGCTGTGTGCGCGGCTGATAGACGGTTTCGATGACCAGCCTATCACAACCGCAATCTCCAAGTATGAGGAGATCGTCGGTATGTGTGAAAAATTCCTGGGTGGCTTAAAGGCCCCCGAGACTGTCGGAGAGGCCAATGAAAAGAGAAAAACACTGATTGCTATCCTACAAAGAAGCAAGGAGTTGGAAATGGATGCTCTCAAAGAGATTTCATCTGTCATCCAGTAAAAATGTTTTTGAAAAAGGCTTGACTCTGCCGTTGGGGAAGCGTATATAATACACTCAAAACCACAGAAAGGGTGTTTTATTATGACAGATTTGATCAAAATCCGAGAGGTTACAGAGCGCTACAATATCCCCGCACGGACACTCCGGTATTATGAAGACATGGGGCTGATCGAGAGCGCTCGGGTGGCGGATTACGCCTACCGGCTGTACGATCAGCGGGCGCTGAAACGACTGGAGCAAATTCTTATCCTCCGCAAGCTCAATATCAGTATCAAGGATATCCAGCTCATTTTCCAGTCTGCCGGGTCGGATGTGGTTCTGGACGTGCTGGGAAGAAAGGTGGAGGACATCAACGACGAGGTGGCCCTGCTCCGGGATCTGCGGGATATTATCCTGGAGTTCATCGAGCAAATCAGGAAGATGGATTTCAGCAGTGACACCGATGTGAAACTGCTCTATGAGCGGGCCGCGACTGTGGAAACCTGCATTGAGAATATCCCTTACGAGGGCAACGCATCCAAGGCGAATCGTCTGTTTGACATCTCTGAAAAGCTCAAAAAGGCTCCGGAGGTGCGTATTGTTCAAATCAACCCTTTCAAGGCATTTTCCTCCGGCGCGGATTCTATCGAGAATGTGATGGGGCCTTTCCAGGAGTGGCAGGAGGCGCACAACCATCTGGTGAAGAAGATGATGTACGGATCGCCGGACTTCCTCTGGTTCGAGGAGGACAAGGCTACCTGGGTCTGGGCTGTGGAGGACGGCGTTACGGCGGAGGATGTGGCACCGTATGAGCTCATTGAGTTCGAAGGCGGGCTGTACGCGGCAGCTATGTCGGTGGATGGGGACGACGACATCGGCAACCGGGTTCATGCGGGGATTCTCAAGTGGATAGAGGACAGCGGCTTTGAGTTGGACGAGCGCCCGGGACACAGGGCCATGGGACATATGCTCAATCCTACGGAGGAGATCAAGAAGGCGCTGGGGTATGACCAGATGGATTTGTATGTACCTATCAAGATTCGGGAGAAGAAATAAAGCAAGATTTGGTCGTTAGCAGAAAAGGGCGTTTTCCGAATGAGGGAAATGCCCTCTGCTGATTTGAGGGAAGGATTGCTGGATGTTTAGCGTGGTTGGCACTGGATGGAAACGGTGTGGATATGCAATGAATTGCAAGAAAATTCAATAATCCATAGATGTAAGAACGGTCAAAAAGACAAGCAGGCTAAAGCGCGGGGGTGCTGGTCCCCGGTGGGGACCGTCAAGCACCGACCGAGCCGGCAGGCGAGACCTACCGCGCAGTTGACATCGGACGGCAGAGCCGACCTTTAGGGCAAAATCAGGAATAAGCAGGTTCTGAAATCAGGGGTCGGTGGATGTCATGCAAAAACTTCCACTATTGTGGAAGGGCAAGCAGAGCGTTCGTCCGACGTTGTCGGACGGCACGATTACCGGGCAGTAGCCCGAACCCACTTTTGTAAGGGCAAGATACCTGGCTCAAAATTTGCATTGCAAAACAAAGAATACGGCCTTTAGAAATCCGGAAATGCCAGAGCAAAAAGTAAGAAAAAAGTCAGTGGACTTTCGAAACAAGGTGTGGTATGTTGTGTTGTTGACGAAAGGAGGCTGACAAGCATGGCACAAAAGAAACTACTTACGAATGGAAAGGCCTTTAAGAGAACCGATGACCGCTGGGGCGGCACAGTCTGGTACATGGACGAGAAAGGAGAGCGTAAGCGTAAATCATTCTCAGGCACTACCAAGGCTGAAGTCACCAAGAAAATGACAGACTACGTTGCTGCTTTCAATGATGCCTTGCAGGAGTCGGACGAGTCCCGCAGAACACTCAAGGAGAGCATGACCCACTGGCTCCAGGTATTCAAGTTCCCCTCAGTGGAGCGTACTACCTACGACCGCTGCGAATGTACGGTAGAGCATCAAATTTTTCCTCTGCTGGGTGACAAGGTGGTGGGTGACATAACCGCCGCTGACCTCAAGGGAGTGCTCAACCATTGGATGGGGGAGGGTTACGTTTATACCACGGTGAAGAAAGTGTACATTGTCCTCAACGAGTATTTCCGCTACCTGACCCAGCAAGAAACCTTCGCAAAGAACCCCATGATAAAAAGAGCAATTTCATGGCAGTGCAGAACAGGGAAGACCTGTCCACGCAGGAAACGGTCACGGTGTTCACGCCAGAAGAAATCGAGAAATTCAAGGCCGAGGCGTTCAACACTTACTCTAACGGCAAACCGAAGTACCAACAGCCAGCGGCCTACATCCTCATGCTGAATACCGGACTCCGCACCGGGGAACTGCTGGGCTTGCTCAACAGCGACATTGATCTGGAGCATAAATTTCTGGAGGTACGCCAGGGAGTAAAGGAAGTTTGTAAGCGAGATGGTGTAAATTTCGAGCCAGGCCGTGAGGTCAAGGTCGGCAAAACGAAAACAGCCACCAGTAAACGCCGTGTGCCCCTGAATCAGGCCGCAGAGCAGGCGGTAAGGGAGTTGCGCCAAGAACGCGACTTCGGCCCCACGCGGGTCTCGCCTGCCGGCTCGGTCGGCGCTTGACGGTCGCCACTGGCGACCAGCGCCCCTCGTGAGCGACGAGAAGGGCGGCTACACCAGGCCGGTGAACTTCCGCAAGAGGTACTACCGGATTTTGAAAGCAGCGGGCATAGATCAGAAAGGATTGCACAGTTTAAGACATCATTTTGCGACCCAACTGATAAACGGCGTGAAACAGCCCGACGGCACCATCAAAGCACTCTCGCCCCGGCAGGTGGCCGACCTCCTGGGCCACAGCACCTCGCAAATCACCGAGATGTACTACGTCAAAAAAGACACAACCCGCCTGCAAGGAATCACAGACGGATTTAATTTTTAGCAGGAGCAAGCTGGCACAAGGGAGAGCGCCCCGGATTTTTGATGATTTATTGATGCTGTGCCAAACGGAAAGGTTAGAAACGGATGGCACCGGATGCGAAAAAAGAGCAAAATATACGCCATAGAGAACGGCACAGTAAACCGCAAGCCGCCGCCCCAAAACACGAAAAAGCCCGGAATTCCAAGGAATTCCGGGCCAAGTCTGTGGCAGGGGCAGAAGGATTCGAACCCTCGGCACGCGGTTTTGGAGTGGATGTGGAAAAGGCATCAGCGGACATATACCAGCCAGTTTTCCGCACCGTTTCGCCATTTGTGTTTTCAAAACTCGCGTCCGATAAGTTTTGATGATTTATTGATGATATTCAAAATTCTCAGGCTCAAAAGCCAAAGCTTTCCGACCTACAGATAGTCCTTGTTTGAGAAGAAAAAGTACAATGATGATGGTAATCGTAACATAGAAAAAGCGCTTTTTCAAGTCAGCAGTAGCCCTCAAATTTTCGCCGCAAAACAAAGAAAAGCAGAAAGATTTCTCATTCGGACAGGTTCTGTCGGAAAAGATTCAAAAGATTGTCACGAACTCCGTTGGCCACCTGGATGGTTGCAATCATTAGTTCGTCCGAATCAATCCCGGAGAAATCAATATCATATTCGGCATAGCGAATTAACTGAGAAATGAAAACACGCTGAGTTCTTCCGTTTCCTTCACGGAAAGGATGCGGCATATTAGTAACGCAATAAAAATCGACGATTGCGTCACAGAACGCATTAAAAGTATAGTTCTTGAAAAAGTGCTCAGCTTTAAGGCGTATGAAACCGGTATTTGCAATCTTTTCGATATCTTTTGCCAAGACAAAGACTGTGCCCTTTTTAGAGACATCAACCGTGCGGATTGTACCGGCCCAATCATAAATATCTTCAAAAAGATATCTGTGGACAGATTTATAATGTTCAAAATCAAAAGAGCCTTCAATGGGGGAATGATCCAACTCAGCGGTTTTCGTAAACGTAATGGCGGATTCAATCCCGGCAAGTTTCGCGTTGTCGTGGATATCAAACTTATTAATAAGGCAGGCTGTGCCATCATAGCAGTCAGCGGTCAGCGCATCCAAATCGTAAGCGATTAGGCTGGTACACCGACTTTCTTTTTTGCTAGTTTGATATACTGTCCCATACTGATTTCTCCCCTCAAAAGCTGTTGACACCAATCCCGGATCTCCTCGTCGATATGGAACCCCTCCATTTCAACCGAGGCCGCTGCAATTTCGATAGCTTTCTCAATAGACATAGAAATCCCTCCAGCTTGTAGTTTACCACAAAGCTGACTTGTAATCAAGTCAAGATTATTTATATGGGGGAGGGGCCTCTGTCGACTATTTAGAAAAGTGATGGGGAATATGCAGGTTTCTCTGAAATACTATTGCAAAATGACACAAAATATGGTAATATATGCGAAATGAGTTGATGAGTCTGCGCCCTTTCTTATTTCAAACTCAGGAGGGTAACAACATGAAAAAAGTCTTTGCACTCTTACTGGCAGTATGCCTTATCGCGGGCGTATTGCCGGTCTATTCATCTGCGGCAAGCGAAACAGAGGAAAATAATTCATTCGCTGCCGCGCAGCAAATCAGCACCAATGAAGTCCTGACAGGTGCAACATTGCACGGCGATGACCTGGACTTTTATAAATTTCAGCTTGAAAGTGATGGCTATATCAGCCTCTCTTTTAAGCATGATTATGTAGACGATTCCTCGACCCTTTGGAAACTGACCCTTTGTGACGGGAATTGTGGCGCTATCAACCAAAACACCGCAAAAGGCAAAGACATCAGCAACACATACGACCCTGTAGGCCTTCCAGCAGGGACATACTACATAGAGGTTGCGCCGTATAGCAGCTACACCTACTCAACTGCTCCCTATAATTTGACAGTAAATTATACTTCAGCGGATGATTGGGAAACTGAAGACAACGGAGAATTTTCCAGAGCTGACCTGATTGATGTAAATGAAACCGTCCATGGCAGCATGATTCATAACAGCGATACGGATTTGTTTCAGTTCAGCCTCTCCCAGCCGGGGTATATCAAACTCTCATTTAACCATGAGTATATCGACGATTCCTCTTCGCTCTGGTATCTCTATCTTTACAATGACGAATACAAAACTATAAACATCTACAGAGCTGCTGGAGAAGATGTCAAAAACGAATACGATTTTATTGGATTGCCCGCAGGGACTTATTATGCAGGGATTATGCCATATAGTTCCTACACATATTCTACTAAGCCCTATCAATTCAAGGTGAATTACACACCCTCCGCGGAATGGGAAACAGAGTTCAACGATACTTTCGACTTAGCTGACATAATAGAGCCGAACCGAACCGTCAGCGGCACCATTATGGGCGATACAGATAAAGACTTCTATCGGTTTGAACTGCCTGTGGATGGGGCTGTCGATCTGTCCTTTGCCCATGACTATGTGGACGATTCCAGCACATTGTGGGATATCGACGTATGCAACAGCGAGTACAAGCAAATCGTCGAATATCACAGCACCGGCAACACCTTTGAGAACCAATATGGAATAATCGGGCTGCCTGCCGGGACCTATTATGTGCGGGTCAGTCCCCATAGCGTCTATACATATGGCACTGTCCCTTACCGCTTGACCGTGAACTACACGCAATCAGGCCCGGAGGCGGGTCCGTGGGAAACGGAGTTCAACGACCAATTTGCTGACGCGGACGTCATTCCAGTGAATCAGTCTGTCGGCGGCAGTATCATGAGCGACTTGGACGAAGATTTTTACCGGTTTGAACTGGATGAACAGGGGCCGGTCAGCATTACGTTTAAGCATGATTATTTGGATAACTCCGGTACGGTTTGGCGGGTTTATCTGTATAATAATGCGCTCAAGCAGATAAGCCAGTACGACTCCAAGGGTACGGACACCCGCAATTTATTCGGCCCCAGCAATCTGGCTGCCGGGACTTATTATGTGAAAATCACCCCCTATAGCTCTTACACCTACTCCACAAACACCTATGTTTTCTATGTCAGCGCCGGAGGGGAATCCAGCCCCGAGCCTACATCGTCGCCCAGTCCGGCACCGACCCAAAGCCCCACACCTGTTCCGACCTCCACACCCACCGCCAAACCCACCACCGCGCCAACCTCAAGCAGTACGCCGGACATCAAAGCGCTGGAAAACTTCTTGGCTCAGTTTGGCTGGTGGGCCGGCGGCTCCGCCTACGATGCCCAACGCGCCACAACCAGCAGCCCTGCCCAGTATGGAGCCAAGAATATTTTTGAGGCCATGCTGTCCGATGGCTCCGGCTACTGCTACAATGACACACTCTATCCCGGAGAGGCCCGCCAGGAAGTATGGAACGGAAAGGACCCTAAGGGCAAGTGGAATGGGTATCGGAAAACCAACGCCCAAAAGATGGAATGGATCTTGAGCCATATATTCAACTGCTCCAACTCCCATATTGCCGCGCTAAAATCCTCTGTGCTGAAAGAGAATCCAACGATTTATTACCTAGATGGGTATTATTACAATAAGCTGGGCGGCGTTGGCGGCGGATTTAGCGCGTCTGTCACGAATATCCAGCCTTATGATGGGAAGTATCGAGTCACCTACAGCCTCAAGAGTATGTATGAAACTACGGGACACACGCGTTACGCCATCGTGGAGTGGAAAGTCATCGACGGCCAGGGCTACTGGTCCCTGCACTATAATACCGAGCTGAAGGACGGCCAGGACCCCATTAAAACCGGCGGTTTCCTAGACGTGAAAGAACAAGAGTATTACTGCAAGCCGGTTTTGTGGGCTGTTGAGAATGGAATTACCAGCGGCACCAGCAAAATGACCTTCAGCCCCAGCGCCGCCTGCACTCGAGGACAGATTGTCACCTTCCTTTGGAACGCTGCTGGAAAGCCGGAGCCTTCCTCCACCCAAAACCCATTCGTGGACGTTAAGACCAAGGACTACTACTTCAAGCCGGTGCTGTGGGCGGTGGAAAACCACATCACCTCCGGCACAGATCAGACCCATTTCTCGCCCTTGAAATCCTGCACCCGCGGAGAGGCGGCTACCTTCATGTGGAGGGCCAACGGTTCCCCCAGCGGTCCCAGCAGCAGCTTTTCAGACGTTTCCCCAAACAGCTTTTACAAGAAGGCGGTGGATTGGGCAGTAGCCGCCGGAATTACCAGCGGGACTGGCGGCAATCGGTTTTCTCCGCTTAAAACCTGCAACCGCGGAGAGATCGTAACCTTCCTGTACAGGCACTATGTGGAGGCTGCCGAGGTGGATACTCCCGATTCGGAGGATATGGCCTATCAGGATATCACCAAGAATCTGAGCAGCAAAGACTACTTCATGCACGATGTGGATGGTGATGGTACAAGCGAACTGATTGTTTTGCGTACCAACAACACCGCCATCAGCTGTCCCGTGTACACAGCCCGAGATGGCAAAGCAGTTACACTGCTGGATAATGAAACGATTATGGGCCTGGCCAGCGTTCCCGGCGGCAGGATTGGGGTGGTGAGCAGACAAGGCAAAAAGTATATCTGTACCCGCAGTTAGAACTCAGGGTATAAACATCCTGACACTACCAACACAGGGGAAATCAAGCTATACTCTCTTTCTGACGGCAGACTAACGCTGAGCGAGAAAGTGGACTATCGGATTAAGTCAATGAATCCCATTATCCCTGGAGAAACGGATATAACTTGGGCGGTCAATGGCTCTAAGTCTACCTTGGATTATACCCAGTACCAGGCGTGGATAGAGAGCATGACATGGCTCCATAAGCTGGAGTATAGAGAGGGACAGAGAACAGAATATTTTTGACGGGAACTGTAGTCTGCATGATAACGTCAGAGGAACATGAATAATTGCCTCTGGCGGTTTGTTAGGAGCAAGGGGCATTTTATGAGATGACCCCTTGCTCTTTCCATAAATCGAGGGAAGTCAGTGCCGCTTTGGGCGCTGCTGGCAATTTTGAAGATAGACACCGTCGAGCCAGAAAGGCAGAAATATGCAAGATTATGGAAGAATATCCAGATAGGAATGCCTTAGTAGTCCGTCAAAAGGACAAGCAGGTTAAAGCGCGGTGTCTACCGCGCAGGTGACATCGGACAGCAGAGCCGACCGTTAGGGCAAAATGAGGGATTTCTCTTTCTGAAAATCAGGGGTCGGTGGATGAATGGTAGTTTTAGGCAAGAATATGCACGAGATAACCTGCCCATGGGGCAGGGCAAGCATAGCGTTCGGCTATACGCCGTCCGCATGAGCCGGGAGCTCCCGGCTCTCCCCCTGCCTCTAAAGGGGAGTTGAAGGGGCTTTGTTCGGCGCTCAAAATTTGCGCCGCAAAACAAGGAAAGGGCTTTTTCGAAAGGTCAGAAAAAGTAAGAAAAATGTCAGTGGACTTTCACGGTAAGGTGTGGTATGTTGTGTTGTTGACGAAAGGAGGGCTGACAAATGGCACAAAAGAAACTGCTCACAAATGGAAAAGCCTTTAAGCGAACCGACGACCGCTGGGGTGGTACAGTTTGGTACATGGATGAGCGAGGAGAGCGTAAGCGCAAATCCTTCTCGGGCACTACCAAGGCCGAAGTTACAAAGAAGATGACCAACTACGTTGCGGACTTCAACAACGCCTTGCAGGAGTCCAATGAATCTTGCAAAACTTTGAAAGGGAGCATGACCCACTGGCTCCAGATGTTCAAGTTTCCTTCCGTGGAGCGCACAACCTATGACCGTTGCGAATGCACGGTAGAGCACCAAATTTTTCCTCTGCTTGGTGACAAGGTGGTAGGTGACATCAGCGCCGCCGACCTCAAGGAAGTGCTTAACTACTGGATGAACGAGGGTTATGCCTACACCACGGTAAAGAAAGTTTACATTGTTCTCAACGAGTATTTCCGCTACCTGACCCAGCAGGAAGTCCTCGCCAAGAATCCCATGAACAGTGTACCCATGATAAAGAAGTCAAATTTCATGGCAGCGCAGAACAAAGAGGACTTACCAACCCAAGAAACGGTCACGGTGTTCACACCGGAAGAAATCGAGAAATTCAAGGCCGAGGCGTTCAGCAGATTTTCAAACGGCAAGCCCAAATACCAGCAACCAGCAGCCTACATCCTCATGTTGAACACCGGCCTCCGCACAGGCGAACTGCTTGGCCTCCTTAATAGCGACATTAACCTCGAGGGCAGATATCTTGAAGTACGCCAGAACGTGAAAGAGGTGTGCAGGCGTGAGGGAATAGATTATGTCCCCGGCAGAGAGGTCAAGGTGGGCAAAACCAAAACAGCCACCAGCAAGCGCCGTGTGCCCCTGAATGGGGCAGCTATAGCCGCGATAGAGGAGTTACGCCAGGAGCGGTTTTTCGGGCCAAATACGCCCCTTGTAAGCGACGAGAAGGGCGACTACACCAGGCCGGTGAACTTCCGCAAGAGGTACTACCGGATTTTGAAGGCCGCAGAGATAGAGCAAAAGGGCCTCCATAGCCTCAGACACCATTTTGCGACCCAGCTAATAAATGGAGTGAAACAGCCAGACGGTACGATTCACGCCTTATCGCCCCGCCAAGTAGCCGACCTCTTGGGCCACAGCACCTCGCAGATAACCGAAATGTACTACGTCAGGAAGGACACCACCCGCCTGCAAGGGATAACAGACGGGTTCAATTTTTAGCAAGAACGGACCAGCGCAGGGGAGAGCACCCCGGATTTTTGATGATTTATTGATGATGTGCCAGACGGAAAGTTTAGAAACGGATGCGACCAGATACGAAAAAACAGCAAAATACACGCCCCTGGGAGCGGCATCCCAGACCGCATACCACCACTCCAAAACACGAGAAAATCCCGGAATTCCAAGGAATTCCGGGATTTATCTGTGTGAATGCACGTCAAAAAAGATATTTTTGCCAAATTAGTGGATGTATCTGAACCCCCCAAAAAATGCATACAACTAGTTTAATCTTTCACTAAAATTCTCTACAATTGTTTGTATAGTAAAAGCAGAAATTGTTATAAAGTTCATTAGACCTCTCGGACTATACTGTTTTATTCATCTAATTAGCTATCTAAAAACGCATTTTTGCCATAGAGAATTTTTTGCTCAATTGAAAGTTCCTTAATCAAAGTTTCTAAATCCTCTTTCCCATCGTTCTCGTCATAAAACCCGCCAAATGGTAATTCATCATCTCGTTTATCCGGACCACAGTTAATACAGATGGTGCCACACGTATTACAATAGTTTATAAAATCGCTAATTGAATCAAGGCTTTCAGAGAAGAAAGCAGTATTAAGACTGCTTCGTCTATAATATACTTGGCTAATATCTTTATAGTTTTCTACAACATGAATACAAAGAATAGGGCCGTACATTTCTTTTATGGAATACTCAGTTTGGGATTCATCAAGCAAAATTGTTGGCATTAATAAGTTGCTTTTTATAAATCCTCCCGCAAGGAGAGAATACCCAGAATTCTTCAACCAAGTGATTGTATCATATAAACAGGTCAATGCAACTTGATCAAAAATGGGGCCAACCATTACTTCAGAATTTAAAGGATCGCCACAATGTATTTTTTTTGTACATTCCAAAATGTTTTCAATCAATTCTTTACTGATGTGCTCATGGATAAACAAATTTTTTAAGCCTATGCATCGCATACCAGTCTGTGAAAATGCTGCAGAAACCAATTTTTCAGCAAGCGTTTCTATATCTCTGATTGTCTCATCCACATATGCCATAGCGCAGGATCCGGTCTCAAATAGGCCATGGCAACGACCTATCTTTTTTTTGATTTCATAAGCTGTTTCTGATTTCCCAGTAAACAAAACATAATCAAACCGTAATCTATCGAGCACTTCGCTAGAATTTATTAATTTTGTGTTAATACAAATCAAACTTTTCTCAATATCTGGGAAATACTTCTTCAAGCAATTCTCTGTAATAAGAAACATGACTTCACTACAGTAGTATACCTTTGGTGAGGGTGAAAAAACAAATGTATCACCACAGATTATTGCAGGAATAACTTTGTGGAAAAAAGAACTATATGGAGAACTAAATGTTGTTATTGCTAAAACAACGCCAAGGGAAATACACCTTGATTCAGGCATGTTGCTCCTTTTTGAAACACCACATTGCAAAAAAGTGATTGCCTGTCGCAATTGGGCTATACACCGCTCTATCTCGATCACACTATACTTTATTGGTTTTCCGGATTCTTGTGTTTGAATTGTTGCAAGAAATTCTTTCTTCTCTTGTAATTGCGCAATCAAGGTACTAAATGCTTCACTCAATATCCACGTATTACTTGTCCAGATATCAGCCTGTATACATTCATGGTGCACATCGCTTATTTTTTCTAAGGTGTCGAGAATCATATTTTCATCTCTTTTCAATCGAATTGATTATAGAAAAAAGCTATCCCTTTTGTATTTATTTTCTTGGCATAGTAATCTACAGGGGTGCTATGTTTGAGTTTTTGGTCTAATAACAAAACGGCTGTTTTTATTGACACTTTTTCATCCAATTCATCCTTTAAATAATTTCGAGCTCGTTGCAAAGTTAGACCGGTTCTCACAGCACTATCCACTACAAGAATATACTTATATCCCCGTTCCTTAATCAATTTTACAATCTCTTGGTTAATATCATTTACTTCCGATGTATTGTACACTCCATTTCCATCACGTCTATCTTCTTGAAGACAAAACACGGGCATATTCTGTCCATAGGTGCGAGAAATCATATTTGATAAAATATTCCCCCCCCTGCTGACACTAAGTATAACTTCAAAATAGTAGCCACCAAAATTGACGGATTTCTTTAAGACGTTTAAAAGGTCTTTAACTAAGGAGGAATACTCCTCCCACATAATTACTTTACGTATTGGTTGATCAGCTGAGTGTAATTTTGTACGCTTATCAACCTGCGATACAATATAACTAGCAATCATATTATTATCTGTGAAATCCGAAGGATACTTTATAGGTGTAATCCCCAAAAGATCCGAAGGAATCTTCACTTTGTCGGAGTGGGCAAAAAAGGTGTGATTTAATCCTAGCTGTCCAATGCAGATTCCAAGTTCAAAGATGACGTTGTCTCTTGGAACAATTTCTTTTTTACCTCTTGTCTTTACGCAATCATCCTCTCCTAAAATAACTATTGCATTGTGGTAGTTATCAGAAAGGTTACTTAAACTATCGAGTGTATATATGGAGGGTTGAAAGAAGTCATTTCCCCACAACTTGCAATCTGTTTTTTGCTTTAAAAATTCCCCTTGTATTTCCTTTGAAAGTTCATATTGCTCTTTAGATGAAAAAACAATAAAATCATGCATAATAGATACCTCGAATATACCTTTCAATATATATTGCCACACCGTCCTCATCGTTGGATGGGCACACAAAATCCGCAACATTTTTCACCACTTCAACTGCATTTTCAACGGCTATCCCCATGCCTACAGCCTCAAGAAGCTTGAAATCGGACATATCATCTCCGAATGCGGCAATTTCTGCTAATTGAATATTACAGGCATAGCATACACTTCTTATGGCATCAAGCTTATTCGCAAGTGTGTTTGCTATCTTGTGAAGATTCTCATTGCGGTAAGATATTAGCTCGCAGTCCGGATATTTTCTAATTAGAGACTCCAAGAAATTGATATCACTTGTTTCAAACTGAATTTTTAAGGCATCCTCATGCAGCGCCTCTTTAAAATCTGAATAGTCATAGTGCCCATAATCCTTTTTTCCTTTTGGTAAACCAGTTTTATTTGATAATTCATGAATTTCGCCCATTACACGGATGCAATTAATTAGCGGATGATTTATTGTGCTTTGAATAATTGAATTCAGCACTTCTTGTGGAATTAAAGCCTTATGTATAACTCTATTGCCTAGCTTAGCAATGGCTCCTCCAGAAGTAATGACCACATCCGGATTAATTTTATCCAAATACTTCTTTGCGGAATATTCTGACCTTGCAGTTGCTATAGCGATAATTATGCCTCTTTGTTGGCATTCTGTCAGAATATCTATCGAGTAGTCAGAAATACTATTATCATTATGAAGCAAGGTTTTATCTAAATCTAAAGCTATTAATTTCAAATGCATAACTAATTCCCTTCACTGTTTATATGAAATCATTAATACCTAAACCGATGCAAACTCTAATAGATGCAAGCGATTATGATCAGTACCCCCAATCGCACTAGAACCTAAGAAAAGCATACCTTTGCCAAATATCATGTATCGACACCGTATCATAGTCTAAATCAAGAAAATTGCAATAGCGGCAAAATGTACGCAGGCGAGAAAAGAGACATCCGGCTTGTCATAACGAGTGGCAATTCTACGAAACCATTTGATTTTCTGGAAGAAACACTCAATCAAATGGCGCTCCTTATAGAGATACCAGCCTACTGGCCAAGGCTCAGCAATATTGCTTTGAGGGGGGATTATATAGTTGGATCCATGTTCCAAAATGTAATCTCGGATTGATTGCGCTCCATAGGCACAATCTGCCAATACATGGCTGTCGCTGATTTCAAGTTTATCCAGCAATTCAACCGTGTGAATGAAATCGTGGTCATTTCCAGCAGACAGAAAGAATGCCGTCAGATTGCCAAGTCCTTCCGCTATCGCGTGTAGTTTTGGTATTTAGACCGCCCCTGGTATGTCCAACTGCCTTATCTGATGTCCCCCTCCCCGTTGGCGCTTTCATGCAACTTGATACAAGTGGAGTCTATGCTCGAATTTTCCATATCCGAATCCGCAGACAGCGCACGAAACAATTTCTCAAGCGTGTCATCGTCACACCACTTTGCAAAGCGGGCATACACCGATTGCCAGGGACCGTAAGCCTCCGGCCATTCCCGCCATTGTGCACTGCTTCGGGCGATCCGTAGCATCCCATCCAGCATCGGTCGATTATCTTTTAGGGGGCGTCCTCGTTTCCATGTTGTTTCTGGTGGTAGTAGCGGCTTGATTTGTTCTCAGTTTTCCTTTGTCAATTCATATCGTTTCATGCTTCTATTGTAGCACCATTTCTCGGTTTGTGCAACTCTTATTTTTTAAACAGGCCCTAATATATGCTCTTGTCGATGAACTTCCCAATCTCTTTAGTGCCTCACGGAGTATTAACTTCTGCTAATCTACAATTCTTAAATACATATCTCTAATGGCTTCATTGCTAAATGAAATAGGATTGTTTCTTAATCTTTCAGGATTAACTAACCGGACTAATATATCTAGTTCCGCATCTCTATTTATTGACTTTGGATTGTTCATTCCCATTTTACATATCATTGATGTATAGTATGACAAATCGATAATCGTTGCAATGTGATCCAAGGTATCTTTGAAGTATTTCTCTCCCCTCCGATCAATGCAAGCATTCATATGGTTAAGCGTATAGTTCCACACTTCTCTCATGCATAGAGCAACCGCATGCCCATGAGGAATTTTATATATTGAAGTTATCATATAGCTCATAGCATGGGCAGATGTTGTTGCAGTAATATTAATAGCACGTCCAGCATAGTTTGCTGCATCTAGTATCTTTTCAGCAACAGAGTTTGAATTCCCAAAAATGTAATCTTCCCAATTCTCCTTGATTGTTAGAATAGCCTTCCGAGCATACCCTCTGCTTTTATCAGTTGAGTTAAGCGACCACCAGGATTCGATTGCTTGACAAAGTGCATCAAGCATGGTACATTTTTTCTGATATATAGGCAGTGTATCCAAAACAGATGGCTCTAAAACTGCGCAATTGGGAAGAATGCTTGCATGGGAAATTGACTGCTTTAAACCTTCATAATAAATTACAGCATGACTAGTGGATTCGCTCCCTGACCCAGCTGTGGTAGGAATTGCAATAAGCGTCACGCCTGAATCGAAATTCTCCTGATTAAAATAGTTGACACTACTGTCCATGCGGCAATACAGTTTGATACATTTAGCTACATCAATCGTGCTACCGCCCCCAACAGCTACAATTAATTCACATTTACTTTTATTGAAAAGTTCTACGCCTTTGCATGCTTGTTCGTACAAAGGATTTGAAGTAAACCCACAAAAGTCCACATGTGAAAATTCGTCAAAAAATGCCTTGATTTTGAGATTGTTATACGCACTATCGTGGACAAGAAAAAATTTTTTTGTTTCTATATATGACCTAATATATTTTAAATCTTTTACTATAGTTTGACGCATTAATTTGCTCCTTGGAGCGAACCCAATATATTTCATTCCATATAATCATTCTGAATCTGGCGTTCCATTGGAAGGGATTTGGATTTCGCTCTACATTATATCCTGAATTTTTCAGAGTTTTATATTATTTCAATTATTATAATTTCTTCTGTTTTTATCTGCGCTCTCCAGTTTTATTTAGGTTGTCTGATGTTTATAATTCTTACACATTTCTTCCCACACAAAGTCAGTGTGCCTGTACTTTATAGTGTGTTAATTAAATTTATCTTTATAATATTTCCTGACAGGCAGAAAGAAAAAATTTCTTGTACAATTTTGACTTCCTGTGGGACTGTTTCTATTCTCTTGTTCTCATCGCGGCGAAAGCCTTAGCATATCTTACCCAAAATCTTTGCTTCCAATGGGGACAACTTCACGGATTTCTTCTTCTTTATAATTATATCAGATTGTGCAAGAGTTTTCAAGCAAAACATATATATTAGCGTTATTAGGTTTCTTCTTTTCTTTTGGCAAACATGATTTAGCGGCTTATCGGGATATTTTAGGCTGATGAAGAAACAAAAAGCACGGTATCATAGGCGGTTCTGCGCCTTTTTGTTCCTTCATAGAATTTTAGACATTAATTTGGGAGACAAAAGCCTCTAAATGGCTTTTGTCTCCTTTTGTGAATGAACAGCCAAAAGATTTTTTTGGCAAATCGGTGTGCGTATCCGAACTCTCACATCAAACCGCTATCGTCTGTTCAATCTCTAGCCCTCCCGAAAAAATCACCTTGATTTTTTCTTTGGACTCCACCACCACGCACTCCAGCACCTGCCGCACCAGCCGATCATCGTACTCCATGGGGTGATTCTCCAGCCCCTCCAGGATAGTAAAAATCTCAACCAGTCGTGATTCAGTGTTCTCTTTTTCCTGCTGTGTATTGTCATACTGAGCCAGCTGTCGCTCTAGGCTGTTTCTCTCTACCATGAGCTCCGTGGCCTTCTGCTCATCAAAGTCCTCAACCGTATCGGTAGCAATAGCCTGGAGCATAGCCTTGAATTCTGCGTCAATTTCTGCTATCCTTATCTGGATATCCAGGCTGTTATCCTCACTATCATCGTTTTTCAATCCCATACCGATATGCAATTTCAAGGTGCCCAGCACATCGGCACTCTGCTTTGCCGTGCGCATGATCGCCGCCATGACGGCCTCCTGCAACACACTCTCATCCATGGTGGGTGAGTGGTGACAGTATTTCTTTCCAAAGTCAAGCCGGTTGATGCACCTCCAGACCGGTTTCTTCTCACCCTTGACCGTCCAGGTGCATCGGCGATAGGGAGTACCGCACTCACCACAGACCAGCAGTTCTGTTAAGGCATACTTACTGGAGTAACGTCCTTGCTCTGTTTTGGTGCCCTTTTGCTTAACTTTCCGTTTCCCGGTGCGCCGGGCCAATTCCTCCTGCACACGGCCAAATGTGGCGGCATCAATGATTGCTGGGTGATTATTCTCCACATAATACTTGGGCCGGGCCTGCCCATCGTTGCGCTTAACTTTCTTGCTCAGACAGTCCACAACGTAGGTTTTATTGATAATTGCATCGCCTTTGTACCGTTCATTTTGGAGGATCGAGCACACAGTGGAGCGGTGCCATTTCCCTTGACCGCCGGGGGTGGGCACACCCGTCGTGTCCAGCGTCTCCACGATTCCCCTCATGCTGTCCCCGGCCAGGAACCGCTCATAAATCATTTTGACGATCTCAGCTTCTTCAGGGTCGATTTCAGGTTTGCCATCTTCACCCCTGCGGTAGCCGAGGAAGTTTTTGTAGTGGAAAGCAACCTTGCCCTCTTTCGCGCTCTGGTTTTTGCCCCATATGACATTGGCACTGATGTTTTCGGATTCACTCTGGGCAATGCTGCCATAAATGGTGATATAAAACTCAGCCCCTGGCTGGGTACTGTGGATATTCTGTTCCTCGAAGAAAATGTCCACGCCAATCTCTTTGAGCATACGCACATATTTTAGCACGTCAGCGGTATTCCGGGCAAACCGGCTGATGGACTTCGTGATGATCATGTCGATCTTGCCGCGTCGACACATCTTTATCATCTTGTTGAACTCGTCACGCTTTTTGGTGCTGGTACCAGAAAGCCCCCTGTCCGCAAAAATGCCAACAAAGGCCCATTTTGGCTCGCTTCGGATCTTCTCGGTGTAGTACCTTACCTGCACGTCATAGCTGTTCAACTGCTCCTCCTGGGCCGTGGAAACGCGGCAATAGGCGGCTACCCGAAGCTGCCGGTGAGCCTGCTTGATTTCTTCAGAGATGTTGATCTTCGCTGGTATTTTCCGCACTACTTTCTGCGGGGTAGTTGCTACTGGTTGCATCTTCATCTTCCTTTCCAATGATCTGATTATTTATTAATGTGATGGCTATTGCGCCGTCTTTTTCAAGGTGGATGGCCTGAACTGTCCTCTTGAAAAGCGGCAGAGAAAAAGCTGAAAGCGGCCCCGCATCTGCGAGAACCGCTTTCAATCTATGGGTAATATACGGGGCGGAGTCGATGTCCTCATACTTGAGAGACGCGCACTCCAACATTGCTTTTCTCAGGGCATTTTTATCATAATCAAGCGTATCAAGTGTCCGAGCAATCTCATTTTCAGCTTTCAGAGTCTGCACACTCATGAACTCATCGACAATTGGAACCTGCACTAAGTCAGGATTGACAATCGCCCGGTTTAGCAGTACAGTAATATCATCCAGCAGGTCGCTATCAGCCTTGTGAATTATTGTGCGGCAGTCTGCATTGGAACATATCCACCGCTGTTGGCACTTCCTGAATCGGCTGTCGTGCCGTCGAACCATTTCGCCGCCACAAGTGGGGCAAATCATCGGCACATCTATATGAAAAATCTCATGGTTACGGTCAGTGCTGTGCTGGGTATTCTTTTGGGCCTTCATCTCAATCATGGCCTGATGAGTGTCCTCGTCAATGATAGCCGGAAATCCATCCTTGCCGTTATACCGCTCATCCTCAATCAGGCGCATAATGCGGGATTTGTTCCAGCCGGTAACGCCGGGCTGGTACTCGATATTTTCATCGTTCAGGCGGCTGGCAATTTCCAGCAGGGACAGGCCGTTTTGGTACTCGCTGAAAATGCGATTCAGCACAGCAGCCTCTTGCGGATGCGTGGTTATCGCACCATTCTGATACTGATACCCGAAGGGGATATTTCTCTTTTTCATGCTGTGCGACACCTCACATTCTCCGAGATTTGCTCAGTGAGTGCCAGCCCGCCGACGAGGTGGAAGGTCAACCGGGCGTTATCCACAACCGTGATGCTCTGCACGATTTCCTCAAATAGCGCTTGGTTGAAGGTCTCACTCGGCACATATCCTGCCAGAGTATCGTCCAGTGATTTCAGCGTGTATATCAGCTCATCGTTCTCATCTTCGGCCAGCACCTTTTTACGATCCAGCCGCAGAGTATTGATTTTGTTGCTGATAACCGAAGATTGCGAAGCAAAGTCAGTAGCGTTCAGCACACCATTGGTATGGAGCCGTGCAACCACCAGATTTTGCGCACTCAAATCAGCTATCTGCTTGTCGATCTGCCGTATCTTTTCCTGGCTCTCGCTGCCATGATTCTGCACCATCTCCAGTTGGTGGATGAGTGTGCCCAGCAGGTCTTGCCGATGGGAGGCCAACTTATCCACCATCAAGCAGAAGGTGTCGAACACAGCATTTTCTCGCACACGTCTGCTTTGACAATCTGTAGCCCCTGCTGCCTTGCCACTGCATAGCCAGTAGGCGGTGCCGTTTAAGAGCAGCCTGCGGAACGTCCGGCCACACTCAGGGCAGTGGAGGACACCTGTTAAGGTGCAGTCACCTTCGCGCTTGTGGCTGACGTTTCGTGACTTTTGCAGTTCCTGCGCCGCTTGATACACCTCTTTGCTGACAATGGGTGGGTTGCTGTTCTCCACATAATACTGCGGCATTTCTCCGCGGTTCTTTTTCTTTTTGAAGGGCAGGGTGTCCGTTGTGAACTTCTTTTGCAGAAGCGCATCGCCCATATATCGCTCGTTGTTGATCACATAATTGATGGTGTTGTGGTACCATTTCTTCTGCGCATACCGGCGAGGGACACCCTCCGCGTTGAGGATATTTGCGATATTCTGTTTGCCAATTCCTTGCAGGTAGAGGTCAAAAATGCGGCGGATAACTTTGGCCTCGTCCTCCTTCACCACAAGCTGGCCATCGACCAAATCGTACCCATAAGCCGGAGCGCAGCAATTAAACTCCCCGGACTCCATGCGCATTTGATAACTTCTTCGCATGTGGTCGGAGATGTTCACGCTCTCCTGCTGGGCCGCCATACCGGGGAAAGTCACCAGCATTTCCATGTTCATCTTGTCGCTGTCGATGCCCTGTTCCTCGAAATAGATGCTCACGCCCAATTCCTTGAGGGTACGCAGGGCTACCAGCAGTTCCTGCGTGTTCCGGGCGAACCGTGACACGGACTTCGTAATGACCCGGTCGATTTTGCCCAGCTTGCAGTCACGGATGAGCCTGTTCTGCTCATCACGCTTTTTCATGTCCGTGCCGCTCAAGCCCTCGTCAGCATACACATCCACCAGCTTGTACTGCGGGTTCTTGCGCTCATAATCCTTGTAGTAGCGGATTTGTGCCGCAAAAGAGTGTAGCTGGTCGACGGATTTGCTGGACACCCGGCAGTATGCGGCAAGCCGGATAACTTTGGGCTTTTGCGGTTCCCGGCTGATATCGGTTACAGTCATATGCACCATTCCTTTCATTGTATTTTCGCCTTTTGGCATCACCAACAATACCACAAGAGTTCAGATACATCCAGCGCAAGCCGCCAGAGTTTTCACTTCAGACATATATTTTTTCGGTGCCGTAGTGGGCGGCAGAAATCTGCAAAATGCGTTCGTATTCCTCCTGCGTAATGAGCTGCATTTTCAGCAGCAGGCGGAGCAGATTCACACTATAGGCAAAGGCAGAATTGTTGATATCGTTTGTCATAGCAGGCCCTCCATATATTTGATTCCAAAGCTGACAATGATGGCATGGTCGACACGGCCCATAGCGACCTTATCCAGTTTGCCGCTATACCGAATCAGCCTGCGCTTGTCGATAGTCCTAATCTGCTCCAGCAGGACAACAGATTCCATATCCAGCCCCTCTGCGTGAACAATAACGTGGGTGGGCAGCTTGGCTTTATCTGACTTGCTGGTGATAGCCGCTACGATGGTGGTAGGGCTGAACTTGTTGCCGGTGTCATTCTGGATGACGAGGACAGGACGGGTGCCGTCCTGTTCACTCCCTACGACCGGCGAGAGATCGGCGTAGTAAATTTCGCCGCGCTTAACATTTCTCATAGTTCCCTCCGTAAGTAATGGCGGCAGCCAAAGGGCAGACTGCCGCCTTGTATCAATCGTTTTGCTCGTCCACATTTGTTCTCAACACCCCTGGACGGGGAACGCACCTCCCGGTTATGCCTTTAACCTCATTGGAATCTCACCACCTGCGGGATCTCCGCAGGGCGCCCTCCTTTGCTGCGACGGGCCACGCTCGGCTTTAGGACGGGACGCAAGTATCATTATCCCTTCTGCCGGTCATCGCCGTCGGCAGGTGTGCATCCTGCCGTCTGAGCCTGGAGGCCATAAGCTGGCGTCCGC
Source organism: Acutalibacter caecimuris (assembly GCF_034335085.1). Lineage (NCBI taxonomy): Bacteria > Bacillati > Bacillota > Clostridia > Eubacteriales > Acutalibacteraceae > Acutalibacter > Acutalibacter caecimuris. Next base: position 25,789 of record NZ_JAWXXJ010000019.1, read on the forward strand.
TCATGTGGCTGCCGCTCCTCACGGCGGCAGAAGGAAAGTAAAAGGTGCGCTGGGTATTCGGCTTTCAAAGTGCAACAAGAGGATAAAAAAGGCCCCTCACTTTCCAGGCCAAAAAGTGAGGGGCTTGCACACCCTGAAATTCCTATTTTTTTAAATTTTCTTTCAGGTTGGCAAGAATCCGTTTCTTTTGCTTGTGAACCGCGTTATGGTAGATACCACAAATCGACGCATATTCTCGTTCGGTCATTTGCCGTACATAGAGCGCCTCTATAAGCTGTTTGTCACTTGGAGACAGATGTCCTAGTCCTTCACGCAGCTTTTCTAGCAGAATACTTCTCTCTGCCTGGCCTTGTGTGTCCGCTGCTGTATCTACCAGAATATCCTCGCCGTTGAAATCGTCTGTGGTGAGCATATCGTAGGAAAAATCGTCATTATCTCTGGAGCGCTCCCTCAGATATTTTTCGCGGCGTTTGTTCTTATAAAATGCCTTGTACTCGTCCTCGGGCACTTCCATCAGCATACCGTGCAAGGGGATAAACCACCTGCCTCTGTATGTATCTTCTTTCTGTCGGAATTCAGTGTAACTGAGCTCCAGGTACATTCCTTTTTCCAAAACGAACACTTTCTTTGGTGTGTATTCCACCGTGATTCCTCCAATCAATCTGTTTTGGGTTTGCAAAACGATTGATTGGGGTGGGCTTCGGCACCTTGTGAAAACAAGACTATAGAGTTTAAAAGCTTTATCTTTTTCTGTCTTTGATGAAGTGTATTGTAATACATCACCAAAGGCATACAGACTTATCTCAGAACATTGAAATACAATTTAATCCGGTGTATGCTTCCGATAAGTCCAAATAAGGCGCACAAAGGGTCATTTCACTCCAGACAGGAATCTCAATACAGTAAATTGAGGTATTTTAATGAATTTTGTCGAAGCGGCGTGTATTGTACAATATTTCTGAGGTGAAGTAGAATGCCACAATATACACGCCCACTGGGTGATGCTGTGAAACGAGCCAGAGGTGAACTGGGGGTCACACAACGGCAGGTCGCTGAGGCTGCTGATGTGGATGTCCGAACCGTACTGAACATAGAGAACTACAAGGGAAATCCCAAATTGGAAGTTCTGTATCCCTTGATCCGTTCTCTGAAAATTGATTCACGAGAGGTGTTTTACCCAGAGCTTTTGCGGGACAGCCCTGGCCTACGCCGGCTGCGGTTCCTAGTAGAAGACTGCAGCGAAGAAGAGGCGCTCGCGTTGGCTCCGATAATCGAATCAATTATCGCTGCGATCCGGACAAATTCCGCTATCAAAATCCAGTAGAACAGAAAAGAGCCTGTACCCTCAGTAGAGGATGCAGGCTCTCCGTATAGTACGACTGGCTCATTTTTTAATTATCATTTTGAATTGTACAACATCTATCGGCGTTTCTTTTCTACATTTTGGACAGAATAGGGGGAAGTTGATAAGGACGGTGTCCTGGTACACTTTGTTGCGTGTCTTGCCTCCACATGAAGGACAATGTATCCATCTTGATTTCTGTTGTTTCTTCTGCAAGTGTACATCCCCACTTTCTCTTTGCGCAGCTCTGCGACTGAGCGGCTGGCTTTTGCGCAGTTAGTTCTTATTGTGTCTATGTTTATATAGCCATGGCAGACTTTTCCAATTCCCGGTGAAGACGTATTGCCATCAGCACCGTAATTATGGCAGAAGCGGCATCAGCAATAGGCTGTGCGTAAAGTATCCCATTTAGTCCACACAGTGCGGGTAGCAGTAGGATGACCGGCACAAAGCAGATTCCTTGTCTGCAAGCGCCAAGGAAAAATCCTGCAGCTCCTTTTCCCAAGGCCAGGAGAAGGGACGAGTACACAGTGTAGAACCCGAATAGAATGAAAGATATGCCGTTTGCCCTTAAAGAGCTTGCGCCTACAGATATCATTTCAGCATTACCGTCTGTGAAGGCTGAGATGATCTGCGTTGAAAAAATTGCCATGAGCAGCCCGGTGATCACACAGAAGATTGTCGACCACATTGTGGATGTTCTGATGGCTTCCTTGAGCCGGTCAAACTTTTTTGCTCCGTAGCTGAACCCAGCAATAGGCTGGAAACCTTTTAAGAATCCAAATACCACTAATGTTCCCATAGAAGTCACCCTTGTGACGGCTCCCATTCCGGCGATGACCGCATCACCATAATTGCTGGCGGCCCGGTTGATAAGAGCGATGGATACGCTGGTGAGGACTTGAAATGTGAGTGTTGGAACACCAATTTTCAAAATTTCCGCCATCATCTGCTTTGTGGGAGCAAACTCTCTTATACTGAAAGTAAAGGCAGATTTCTTTCTGAACACATATGTCAAGTACACCAGAGTGGAAACAAATTGAGATATTGCCGTGGCAATGGCTGCTCCAGCAACTCCCATGTCAAGAGTATAAATAAACACAGGATCAAGGCCGATGTTAAGGACTGCCCCCAGGAGCAGGGCGCACATAGTGGTTTTCGCAGCCCCTTCACTTGACGCAATATTGTTCATCGTGACGTTGAACACATTGAAGATGGAGGAGAGCACATAAATCCTTGCATATGTTACCGCATAGGACATAATGGTTTCCGTTGCCCCTAGCATGGTCAGAATCGGTTCCAGAAATATACTGGCGCCGACGATAAGGACAGCCCCAATAAGGACACTGCCATACAATGCGGTACTGGCAACTTTGTTGGCGGCCTCATTTTTCCCGCTTCCCAGCAGCCGGGATAGGTAGGAAGCCGCACCGTTGCCAAACATCAAGCCAAGTCCCACTACCACCTGCCCCAAGGGGAAAACAACGGAGATAGCTCCCATCTGGCTTTCACCCAGCCCTCCTACGAAGTAGGCGTCCACCAGATTATACAGGGCGTTGATGAGCATCCCGATCATGATAGGGATGCCCAGGGCCAAGAGCGCCTTTGGGACGGGAGCGCTGCTCAGCAATTCCATTTTGTCGTGCCTTTTGCTCATGTCAATACTCCTTTCGGGCAACCGATAGTTTATTCAGTAGTACACTTTAGAGCAGTTGCCGCGAAAGGGATTATACTACAAATTAGATCGGTTGTCAAGAGAGTAATTTCCAAAAGAATATTCCCTTGACACTCGTTCTAAAATAGAGTATCATGATAATAAAGAATTGCTCTTGCGGAAAGGCGGCAGCAGATGGCTACAATAGACCTGATTGTCTTAGGAATGCTGAAAAAGGGTTCGATGGGTGCATATGATATCCAAAAGCTTGTGGAGTACCGAAACATATCGAAGTGGGTAAAAATCAGCACCCAATCAATTTATAAAAAGGCCCTCCAACTGGAGGAAAAAGGATTTATCACTGCTGAAATTGTGAAAGAGGGAAAGATGCCGGAGAAAGCCGTCTATACGCTGACTGAAAAGGGTGAGCGGGAGTTTGAGCGGCTGATGATGGACATTTCCGCACAGCCGATCCGGCTGTTCCTGGATTTCAACGCTGTTATCGTGAATCTGGACAGCTTGCCGCCAGAAGCGCAGGCAGGCTGCATTTCTCAGATTGAAAAGAACATAAATGAACTTACTGAAAACCTGAAGGAAAACTACCGCCAGAAAGAGGATGCGCCTGAAGTGCCGGAGACCGGAATGGCTGTGTTACGGCAGCAGTTGGTACTGGCTCAGGCGCTAGAGGGGTGGATCGCCGCATTGAAGGAGCATTTTTCTTCTCTGTAGTGTACTTCTTATATTGGTTAGTTCACTACACCTTCCATCATGACAGGTACCACCTTCCACCGAGAGCATACAGTTTTCTCTTGGCGGAAGGAGTGTTTTTATCAAAGCGACTTCAAATTCTGTCGATACTCTAACATCTCATCCTCATCGGTTCCATCCAGAATATCCTGTAGTTCATTGATTGCCTTATCCCGTTCATATGGCAATCGAGCCACAAAGGGGAAGTAATTGGACACGGAGTTTGCAAAAAGATGGGTTCGTATGTGCAAATTTTCAATCAGTGTTTGTAATTCCTCAATACGCTCTTTTTCATCTGCGGGTGTGAATTTGCCTTGCTTTGCCATATGATATAACTGTGTGTCAGGGAAAAGCGTCAGAGAATCTACCGAGATAAAATATGGATTGAGCTGGCTAAACACCTTTGCAGAGTTGATAGCATTGCGCTGCCCATTTCCTTTCCCAGCCAGCCCGGTCATATAGACAAAGTAATACTCGATTCCGGCCTTATCCAGCTTGCGGCACTGCTCCAAAATATCAGCAGAAGTATAGCCCTTATTCGCCAGCGCAAGGGTGGCGTCATCGCCGCTTTCTGTGCCGATACTCAGGCCATTGATACCCATGGCTCGCAGTTTCTTTAGCTGCCAGACTTCCTTGTTCTTGATGTCCCGAATACTTGCAAACATGGCGATGGACTGGCACTTGATGAGATATTCTCGAACGGTCAAAGCTCGTAGCTTGAGGTTCTCATAACTCATGGCAAAGGGGTTTGCACCTGTAAGAAACACCCGCCGGGCGTTGGGTTGATAGCTCTTGATTTCCGCCAAATCCTCCTCAAATTCATCCATTGGGGACATCCGGAATTTCTCGTCTTTATAGAGACTGCAAAAGGTACATTTGTTGTGTGTACAGCCGGAGGTTGCCTGCAAAATGACAGACTGTGATTCATATGGCGGCCGCCAAGTTCTTCCTGTAAAATGCACGAGAATCCCTCCTTACAGATGACGGAGATTCTTGCGGTAATCCCGCAGTCTTTCTTCGCCCACGCTATCAATAATTTGGTCGATCGCCGCTATCAAAGCGGCTTTGTCTTGGGGCAGAGCGCCGTGAAGCTGAAACGCATTAGACGCACCAAGCGCAGCAAACTGCGTGGGAATATCAAGGCGTTCAATCAAGGTGCGGATTTCCCGATACTTCTCCACTTCGTTTTCCTCCCGCCAGTTGCCACGCTGGATTTCCTGATAAAGTTCCGAATCCGGGTATATAGTCAGCATATTGGCTCCAATGAGTTGCGGGCGTAGCTGATTGCACACAGCAGCGGTGGCTTTCGCACTGATTTCGCCCCGTCCCACGCCAGAAATACCCACAAGGTAGAAGAAGTTATAGCGGATACCTGCCCTGTCCAGTCGGGTGCACTGCCCCACAATGTCTGCGGCGGCGTAGCCCTTGTTCATAAAACGCAGAGCCTCATCATCACCGGTTTCGATACCGATGGTCAGGCCATCAAATCCCGCCTGGGTCAGCGTGGTCAGGTCGCTGTCAGATTTCAGCGTGATGTCCGTCACCCGCGCAAAACAGCCTATAGTCTGCACCGTGGGGACATATTTGCGGACAAGTTCAGCGATAGCAAGTAAGCGCTCAGTTTTCAGCACAAATGGGTTTGCGCCGGTGAGAAAGGCACGGTCGAACTGAAAGCCGTTCCACTGTTTCAGCGTATTGGCAACCTCCTGCAAGTCGCACTCAATATCTTCCATTGGGGACATTCTAAACTTGAACGGCAGGTCGTTGTAGAGCGTGCAGAATTTGCACTTGTTGTGTGTGCATCCCGCCGTGACTTCCAGCAGCAGCGAAGACGCTTCATAGGGTGGACGCCAAATGGTTCCTGTAAATTTCATTGTGAAAACCTCCCTTTTTTTACCCATTATAGCCCGATACAGAGCAAAATCAAGTACGGTACTTTTTTGTAGTACCTTGATTCACGCGGCGCTATGCGTTATAATGTTAACAAAGAGGTGTTGTCCTATGAGAAAAACGGAGCAGGCCGTGGAGCGCTGCAAGACTATGTCCACGTTGCAAAAGATATTGGGCGGGAAGTGGAAGTTGGAGATTCTCTACTACATCGCTTTTCATGATATCCGACGGTTCGGCGCGCTGCGGAGGCAGTTGGGGGAGATCACGGAATCGTCGCTGACGAAGCAGCTACGGGAGTTGGAGGCGGATGGGTTTCTTCTTCGTCATGACTTTCATGAGGTACCGCCCAGGGTTGAGTATACACTGACGGAACTGGGCAAGAGCTTTATGGATGTGATAGCTTATATGAAAGAGTGGGGCGACCATAATTTGAAAGATGCGGAATGTCACTTGGGAACATCTTGACATATCCCCAGGCGTTCTATTTGAGAGAACTGAGTGCATTGGGCAGGAATACTGATGCTACTTATTATCATTACAAAAATAGACCTTGTTTTAGCTTCTTCTGCTGCGAATCGACGGCTTTTGTTATAATTATTTTAGTCGGAGGAAACGATGGGATTTGAATTCACAATTGCAGTACAGCCAGAATTGACGCACATAGATAAGGAATTGCGATATATTAAATCTGCGTTGCTATATGCAGATAGGATAACCCTAATCAGCCCGATGGCGTACATATATACTCAATTAACGGTACGAGAAGATAATTTTGATGAGAAACAGATCATAAAGATTCTTAAACTGGCACTGCCTCTAATTGAGGAACGTGATCCTCAAACATATGCAGAGGGATTGTCTGTGGTCAACCAGCTATCAAGCATAATGTACAATAAAAAATATAAAGCGATTCCAGTATTGCAAAAAATCGAATTGCGAAACCAGCTCAAAGAGTTAATAAATGAAATAGATATTCCATTTTTAGAAATGATGGGAGAAACACAAACCGAAGAACTGAACAAATTACTTAGGTCGGGCAAACTGGTACTACAGAAATTTCAACACAGTTTAGCAGATGTAGATGGTTGTGTTTCTGAATACTTTGGACTTCTTAGTAAGTCTGTCCGGAATTCTATGCCACTATTTGATGAACCGTGTAGCAACTTAATGAGGAGTGCTATGGCATCACGAATCATTACATTTAGTGAACAGGAAAAACAAAGAATAACTCACGCAAGGCTTAGTGATAATTTATTTGCACGCCTTCCAGATTTTAATGAAGCGTCTGTAGATGAAATTATTGATATACGGAAAGAGTTAGATAAAGCAATCGTTAGATTTAGAAGCAAGATGATTTCCTACTCTGAAAACATTCAGCTACTTCCCTGGGATGACGATTTTGAAGCTGAGTGTTCTCGGCTGTATTACCAAGAAATTGCTCCTGCTGTTTTAGAAATTGATGAGTTAACAAAAGAAAATAGCTTTATTAGGAATTTGTTTGGAAATGTGTTTGCTGATCGTGAGTTTCTGAAATCAGTAGGTGGTCTATTTATCGGAGTGGCAGCCGCAGGAGTTATTCCCTCTTTTACGCAGGCGGTTTCAGCAGACACAACAATGTTAGTTGCAGGTGGCGCTTGGGCTGCTACAAAAATAGCTGCGGCATATCAAGAATACCAGAAAAAGAAGCGAGATATATTAAAAAACGATTTATATTTTTATTACAAGGCAGGGAAGATGCTGGAAAGATGATTGTCATTAAGCCATCTCACTTGTTCATTTTTCATTTTGAAAATCGATTTGATATATTATCATGACAATATACACCTGCCACCGAGAGAGCGCAAAGGCGCCCTGGCGGCAGGTGTTCTTTTATGTCACATTTTTTTGAGGCGGAAAAGCAAACTGCTCTTGCCGCCCTTGGCACGGTAGCGCTGTTCTGTTTCCAATAATTCAGCTTTTCTCAAATCCTGCAAAGCCCGGCGCACCGTAGACTGCGACAATTTCAATTCCCTAGCGATGGTAGGAATGGCAGGCCAGCACTCTCCATCCTTGTTCGCCCGGTCTGCCAGATAAATATACACAGCCACGGCCCGGTGCTGCAAGTCCATTTTATAGAGAAAATCAAACCGGCCCATCCTGGATTACCTCGGATTCTCTATTGCGCGGAGCAATCTCTTTCAGCGGCCTGTTCTGCCTGTTGGCGGGGCCTTTCTTCTTTGACGTGCGTTTGCGCTGTCTCTGCGCGGGAGCGTCCTGACTCTGTCCACCAGCAGGCACATCCTCCGGCGGTGTATCATCATTCTTCAGCCAGTCGGGATGGTACTTCAGCACGATGGCCTGGAGGAGTTCGTTCTTCTCCGCATAGGCCACCTTGCGGTTACCGTTTTCTGGGACAGCGTATTGCTCGTCAAACTGGATACCCCAATCGAAGTACAACTTGAGCTTGACCTTCATGGGGTAGAAGCCGGTTTTCATCACGATGAACTGACCCTTGGGCATAGACTTCAACTCATCTGGCGTCATGAGTGGGCGCTCTATCATCTGCAAAGATTGGCTGGGGTCGTTCTTGCTACGGGAAACAGAACCGGACATCACCGTCTTGCTACCCAGCGCCTTGGACAGCACCTCGGCGGAGTTGCTGTTGGGCGCGAACCCGCCGAAGATAATATCCTGTAAATTGTCGACGATAATTTCCGCACCCTCTTTTCCGTAGTTCTTTTCAAGCTGGGCAAAGGATTGGATGATGGGCACGATCTGCAAGCGGCGGGAGCGGGAGGCGGAGAACATCATTTCAGCGGATTCAATCTTTGGAATGGTGCCAAATTCGTCAGCAAAGAACACGCATCTGTTTTTCAGCTTGCCGCCGTTTTCGTCAGCCACGGAGAGGATCTCACGGTATAGCTGCTGAATAATCAGCGAGATCATAAAGAAAGAATTAGGGTTTTCCTCCGGTAAAATAACGAACACGGCACACTTCTCGTTGCAAAACCGCTCGGCATCTATCTCTGTATCAAAGCATAGAATCTGTTCGAGTTCGCTGTCGAGGAACGAGTTTAGCCGTGACAGTGCCGTACCCATAACACTTGCCATAGACTCCTTTGAAGTGTTCAGCGCGGCCCCGGCAAACCACTTGGCTTTGTGGTCATTTGGGAGCATTGCCATGAGCTGCTGGAACTGGTTTTGCCCTTTCTGCTGGGAAGGGGCAAGGAGTTCTTGGATGATTTTGAACACGGAAACGATGTGCCGCTTTTGCGGTTCGCAGAACTCTGCCACCAGCAAAATGGTCGCTGTCAGCAGACCTTCAGCGGCATCGTAAAAGTAGGCATTGTCTCCAAAGGACGCGCCGTCCATGCCGGACATGATGATGGTCTTGGCGATGATCTTGGCGTACTTCTCAGCCTTGGCCTTGTACGCAAGCTGGTCGGGACACTCAAGATAGGCATCCATATATTTGTTAACCAGATGGAGCAGGTTGTTTCCATGGGAGCGGGTGGGGTTACGCAGGTCAATCACAGAAACATGGTAGCCGTATTTTTCGGCAATGGCGCCGTAATTTCGTGCCACGTCCCCCTTTGTATCCGTCCCGAGCCAGCTCATGCCGGACGCGCAGGCATACTCAATGCAGGGGTAGAGCCAGTATGCAGTTTTGCCCACACCCGCCGCACCGATCATCATAGTGTGGACATCGCCGGTGTCTATCATGGCAAAGGTTTCTTTTTTGCTGGTACAACCAACAACAATTCCCTGGGGGAGCGGCTCACCATTTTCCATGGTGGGTTCTTGTGCATGAGCGGCCTGCTCCCGCCAGCGTTCCGGTGTAAATGGAACGTGGCGGTACACCCTTTTTATCTCCGCTTTTGTTGCCCATCGAGCGGTACCATGTTGTCCGTCGCCAACGGTCTTTGCCTTAATATTGTTGAGGTTATAGATATGCGCCAGCAGGGTCACGCCCGACAGGACACAGAACATGAGAGCCGCCACAAAAATCAACGGCGCAATGTTTGGCATGGTTCATCCACCTCCAATCCTTCATCACATTGCAAATCCTCGTTCCAGTCCTTGTTGACCGGCACGAGAATTTCGGAATCTACACCCTGCATGATGAGTTTTGCATTTATTCTTTGGGCGGCAAGCTGGCCCGGTTCGTCGCTGTCAAAACAAATGGAAACCTTGCTGATTGCAGAATTATCATGAAGACATTGAAACAGCACTTTGTCCGAAACAGAGCAGGCCGCCGCATAGCTGTGGTCGCGCCAGCCGTCCTTGTTCATGGAGATGAAGGACAGCATATCGATGGGAGCCTCAAACAAATAAAGCCGGTCACTCCTACCGTTCCAATGGAAACTGTACTCAGGCACACTTCCTGCCGCGTTGCCCTTGTAGGTTGAGGCAGAGCCAGTTCCACGCTTGTTAGCGTGGCGGGGAGTGCCATCATTATCAAAGCCCACAAACACCACGTTGTGGTACTGTGCGGATTCGTATATCATCTTTTTGTGAACAAAAGCGTATAGCACATCCTTATCGATACCGCGCCTGTTCAGCAGATAGGCGAACACCCGGCGCATATTGTGATTGGCAGGCGGCAGTTCGAATTTTGGCGCAAGTTTTTGCTTGGGAGGCATAACGGAAAGCATACCACCGCTCTGGCCCAGCAAATATTCCATTGCCTCCGGGTAGGATTTGTGGTAGAATTTTCTCACAAAGTCAATGGAGTCACCGCCCACCTGTTCGTACTGGTGGAACCAGAGATTGCCACGGATGGTGACCTTCTGAGAACCGTCCAGCCATTCCAACTCCGAACCAGACTTACGCAGGGTTTCGCCTTGGCTGCGGAGCAGGCCAGCTAGGTCGGTGTGCCGTGCTTTCTCTTTTTGCTGGTCGGTAAAATGAATATATGCCATTGATCTCCTTTCCAAGAGGAAAAAGCCGCGCCCGGTGGCACGGCCCCCTCCTTCTGTTTTTACTTGCTCTGCCGGTTTAGCTCGTCCAGTTCCTGCATCAGCCCTATGCCGACGCGCAGGCCCTCGATGAACAATAGCCCTGCATTCCTCGTCAGAGAGGGAAAGAGACAAAGTTACCACCCTTTCTAACTGATGAACTTGGTTGTCAGCCAGGGAGTCGTGCAGTTCATCCAGCACCTGCGTCCGTTCCTTATCAAGCCGCTGATACTTTTCTGTTGCGGGCTTAACGGTTTCAGCAGGATAGATTTGGCCATCATAGAGCATATCAAGTATTTTCATAGTAACACCTCCAGTCACAACAATACCCAGTTTGGCGGCACAAGTCCAGAGAAACCGAGTGGGCAAACCTACAGAAGATTTCCTGAAAAAATCAGTATGATTTTACCCCTGCCGCAACCCCTGCGCCTGCTTTTTCTCATTGATTTTCCGGCGCAGCTTGCGGTCGACGTTTCTGTCCTGATAGATAGGACGCACCTTGTTTTGTAGGATTTGGCTGGTCTGCTGGAGCAGGCGCAGAGCGTTCATGCCAATACCAGCACCGGCAACTGGTGGGGATTGCCTATGCGTGATTTCATCCTCATTTTCAGCTATAATCTGCCCCTGCTGACTATCCAAAACCAAATCCATAGTTGCTTGGATAACAGCATTTTTTATCGCTTTGAACTCCTTGTTCTGCGACAGCGGCACCCTCTCAGGCAGATCGCTGTTATAGGTGCGCAACACATTTTCCCTCTGCTCATACCACAAATCGTAAAGCGCGGAGATACGATTGTCTTTTGCCAGTTCATCTACAATGGAATCCACAATCGCTTTCACGTCGGCCTTGAGATACTCATACACCTTTTTGCCTTTGGTACGGTACAGCCGCCGGGCAAGCTGTACCAGCAGTTCCTCCAAATGCGGATTAGAATACCCACCAGCATTTATCTGCGAAACGATTTCAGACAACACATCTTTGCTCTCTGAGCATAGCCGGTTTCTATGCTCCGTTTGCTTTTCATAGATGCAGAGCAAATTCTGTGCAAAAATATCTTTTGCAAAAGATGAACGCAATTTCTGCACACCCTGCTTGGTGAGGTATCCTTCACTCTCTACGGTGGAGTATGCAATCAGATGCACATGAGGGTGGTGCGATTCGTTGTGAAACGCGGCAAACCATTTCAGGTGCCCAATGGGAATGCGCAGGTTTTCTGAGAGCGCCTGGGTCTGGGTGCGCAGCATATCCCGCCAGCGGGAGCCGTTATCAAAGCCCAAACGCTCTGCATCTTCACGGTGCAGGGAAACGATTGCCGTCCACACATTGCCGCCATATTCGTTAAGCTCCCGCGATACCTCCGCGAGGTTCACCTGCACACCGTCATCCGTAAACAGTCCATGGGAGCCGAAGCGTTCAGCGCGGGGCCGGGTGGCGATATAGTCGGCGTAGGTTTTTGCGTTCATAGTGTCGGATGCGGCATTGTCCTCAATGGCGCGGGAGATAAACTCCGACGCAGATTCAACCGTTTGTTTCTGCCGGTAATCTTCATACTCCAACATCTCCTTACTATCTGGAAAATCGCGCAGTATCTTTTTTATGAGTTGCTTCTGATTCCAGGTGGCAGGCGCGAACTTCTTGCTGTCATCGATTTTTTCTACACCGTCACGGGTAGCAATATATTTTGCGTACCCGCCGCGCCCCTGTCGAGCGCTAGGTTTCAAGAATTTAAACTTCGTGACTAACTTTGCCACTCGACCGCATCCTCAAAACGGAAGTTGCCGTTGAGCCGCTTGACCTCCTGAACGCACTCCCCACGCAGCCGAGCCAGGGATATCTCGTCAATCTCACTGCTGGCAGCAACCACGTTCATGAGCATGGCAAGCTCCACCGCCAACTTAAAAAGCATTTTGCTATGACGACTGTCGCTCTCAGCCACAATGCTTTTCATGTTGGAGAGAAAGGCGTTGGGAAGATAGGATGTGCTATCCTCGGCGCTGAGACAGCCAATATAAAACCGAATCGCCTTTTCGATAAACTCAGATTTACTGCGGCAATCGTCCTGCCGGTATAGCTCCTTGACTTTCGCCAGCGTGTCCGGGTGGAGCCACAGCGCGAATTTGTATTTGTCCTTTGGTACCGAAATCTTGCGACACTCCCTTCTATCAGCGCAACCCCGGAATATCTGGCGGAATACCGCCGTTTATCCGGTTTGCAACCTCATTTTTCTCGGAAAACGAATTTAGCAACCCCTTTTTGTTTTTTGACCCTGAAGCCCGAAAACGCCCGACGCGACCGGCATTGCCGGACGCGGTGAACCATGCAGGGGTGCAGCAGCAACCCCTGCATTTTCTCCCGCTTGCTTTTCGACCTTGCCTAAACCCGCCCCAAATCCCCTAAAACCAGCACCTATCCAAACCTGGCCCACAAAGGCCCAACACGGTCTGCCTGGGACCTGGGCCGAGTATTTTCCCGACCTGGCCCTGTAAGCCCCGACACAGGGCTACAAGGCGGGCAACGTGGGCCGACTGTGCTGATCCACCGCATTAGATTTTCTTATCTGGCGGCATGATGCCCTCCAGCCGCTCAAAGCAGCACTCGGTATAGGACAGGCCGTTCTCGCTGACGATCCTGTCCAGCACGGCCAGCATATCCTGCTCTTTCAGGCTGGCGGGGGTGCTGGGGCTGTCGAAACAAATCCACTCGGCAGAGCCAGGGGAATCCTTGACATACACATCATAACCCAACCGCAGGGAACCATCTGCCTGGAACAGCACCGAGTTTATTTTCATGCAGCCTACAGTCAGGCTGGCGGCAACGGTATTAATCCGCCGGGGTAAAGATTGCCTGCACAGACGGGCAACCCTTCGGTCACTCATGAATTTCTGAAATGAATAATCATCACCGAGGGAACGCCGCAGTTCTTTTGCCCGGTTCACGCTGCCACCTCCTTACATATGAAAGCGGAAATCATAACCCTCATCTTCATCCACATCCTCCCATTCATCTTCCTCATCCTCACCGAAATCCTCATCTTCCCCCGGTTCATCCTCGTCGTAATCGAACAGGGACTGCTGTTCATACCGCACGGCGGAATCGTAATAATGCTGTGCGCTGCTCTGCAAAGCCTGTTCCAGCGCAGCAGTGTCCAGGCCACAGTCACGGTAACCTTGATGCACCGTAGCGTAATAGCTGGGCGAGGGCAGGTTGAAATTCATCCGCAGGTTCATCACATAAACCATGGCGCTGACTTCTTTGCCGCCCACCTGTACCGGCACATCTTTCTTGAAATAGTGGCTGGGGAATCCTTCATACATATCCAGCGCCCTTTCATCCCTGGGTTGGATCTCCCATAGCCCAACAGGGACGGAGGCACCGTCCTTGGGCGCAATGGTAGCGAACGCTGTGTGCTCCCGGCCCTTGAACTGCAACTCATATCCCTGCAGCACACCGGTTCCGTAAAATTTAGCAGTAGGACAGCGGTACTTCATCTGTCCCTTGTTGAGATTGCTGCCGTAGGCAACATACAATTTTTTAGCCATATCAGCCTTCCTTTCACATTCTCATGCCCATTTCATGGGACTCATCTTGCTCATTTTCTTCTGTGGATTCTGGCGGCACAGGGGACTGCTGCATGGCCTGGGCAACCGATTCCGCCAGCCGTTTCTCAGCCAAACGCTGCTTTTGAGCTTCGGCCTGGGATGGATCTTTCCAGGCGATATTACCTTCCAGGTTCTTCAGCAGATGGTGCCGGGCCGTTTTGAACTCGTCACCGATCAGCCCCAGCCGCAGGAGCCATACCCGGAAGGTATACTTCTCATTGCTGCTCTGCGTCTTAATTCTGGATGCCGATTTCTGTACCAGCGCCTGGTGGCTTATCGCCAAGCACAACTGGATATAGGACTTGATCTCCCCGGCATGGAGCGTGGAGTTAAACAGGCGAAACTCGATGGTCCCCTTGGAGAACACGCTGTGCAGATTAAGCCCGTGGTACCGTGTTTCATCGTAATGCTGATACCTGCCCGACGGCCCGTTGTACCAAATATACTCCAGGGTATTCATGGAAGTGGGACGCTTTTCATTAAGTTCGTCCAGAAATCTGGTATCCGTTTTCGCACAATAATGCTGCCGGTGTACGTCCACCTTGAGGGTTTTGTAGAGCAAGTCCTCCTTTGCGGCCATGATATTCACAATATTGCGGAGAGTTTTCACGTCATGGTTTGAAGCATCTACATGGATATGGATGCCGCAGGAATCGTTGACCTTAGCTCCGGCAGAGCGCAATTTACGAATCAATTCCTGAATAGTTTCGATGTCCTCGTACTTGCAGATGGGGGACACAAACTCCACGGCATAGGAAGAGTTGGCGGACTGTCCCCGCCGGGATTCTCTGCGGATAGACGAATCGCTGACCACTTTCCATTGGCGGTTGCCGCCGTCACGGACAGCGAAGGCGTCATATATCCCGCCCACATGGGTGGCGCTGGTATCAAAATGACCGGCTATCACCTGGGCTGCCGCGGCCCTGGTGATGCCGGTCATCTCGATCTCTATTCCAAACTTTTGCGTCCTCAAAAGCTGTCACTGCTTTCCGGGGCAGGAGCCGGAGCAGGTTCCGGCTCTGCCTGCGGCCTGGGGCGCTTACGCCGTTCTGCAGGTTTTACTTCCACGCCCGAGCGAAGATCCAGGAACTCACGAACGTTGCCGGGAACGGCTTTGGCGTACAGGGCATCCACAGCAGAGACCATTTCCTGTTCCACCGACTGACCTTTCTGCTCCAGGTACAGCCGCAGAGCAGCCAGCTTTTCTTCATCGTAGGGGATGGTGATAGAATCCTTTTTCATGGCAAATCAACTCCTTATATTTGTAAATCTTCAAAACTAATCTGATTATCCCAGCTTCCCGGCACAGGTGGTAGACGGTTTGGCTGTCTTTGCCGCCGCTGAATGCAAGATAGTACCCATCCGGCGGCTCAAAGGTGCGGAGCCGGTCGATGGCGATCTGTACTTTATCATGTCTGCCGAAGAACGTTTCTTCTACCAGCATGACGGCTTCACATAGACATCCCAGGAGTTTCGTCCTGCACAAACTCCTGGGCAACTGTCAGGCATATTTCATTGTTTGTGGTATCCATCTCATCAAATTCCGGGCGCGCGGAGAGCATATCCAGAAACAGCCGCCAGTCAAAAGCAGTCAGGTCCTCGTCAAAGATTTGTTTTTCGACATCCGCTTCCACATCTGTATAGGAGATGGTATACTTCCCATCCTCCTGACCGGCAATCGCCTGATGGACGTACTTGTCCACCAGCGCGTCCATCTGCACACAGAAATCCCGCAGAGTGGGATACCGATCCATGAGGGACAGCGTCCTCGCACCAGACAGATATGCGGCGTACCGTGCGTAGGCCATCCCCTCCGAATTCACAAGGATGCCGTCATCGATGCCCTCACACAGCACCAGCATTCCGTGGGTGATGCCATGCCCATCTATGTGCAGTTCACTGGCGTGTTCCGCAATGCAAGGATGGTCCCGCAGCAGGTGTTCTTTCAAATAGCGGAACTCGCCGGGCGGCAGCTCCACAATGCGCTCGATCTCCCAAGGCTGGGCCTTGATCTCAGGCTCCTTGCGCTGGGGAATTACTTTCACTATCATCGTCGTTACCTCCCATAATCTCATATTTTGGTGTGCCGTAACCCAGGATCTCAAAGTACCCTATGGGGTAGCTGTTCTGCTGGCAGGCGTCGCCGGAGTTCCCTTCTATGGTGTACACCCTGCCGTTTTCTACCTTCTCCACGATGCCGACGTGGTCTGAATTGCCATCCTGGGTTCCGTCATCGTCCATCCAATCGAAGAATATTATCATGCCGGAGGTGGGTGTGGCGGAACCGTCCAGCCACAAATCCCGCGCCTTAAACCAGTTGACGCCCTGGCTGCAGCCGGAAAAGCGGGGGATGATGCCACTGTCGATATAGCCGCACTGGTCGGAGCACCAAGAGACAAAACAGGCGCACCATTCTACCCGCGAGGGGAATCCATACCAACTCCAGTACGGTTCACCGCCCACGTTGCCAAGCTGGGAGCGGGCCACGTCCACGATCTGCCGGTTCACGAAGGTCATGATCTTCTCGAAATCCGCAGGGTCGATGTCCGTCCCGAAAGCGGCATTGACAGCGGCGATGAGTTCTGCATGGGTCTGTCCCTCAACAAAACATCCGGCCAGCTTTGCGGCAAAATCTGGCTCATGGGCAAAGTCGCCCAGAGCAAAAACGAACAGCACCAACGCCTCTTTGAGCCGTTTTTCCTGCCCGCTGCCGGTCAGTTCCGCTTGGATGGCATTGCCGGTGTCCTCCATGAATTGCAGATCGGCACGCTGTTCGACAGTGAGGTTCTGTACCGCCAGCCGCTGGAAGTCGCCCACATCGATTTCAAAATCAGTGCTGAAAATGGCGATAACCGCCGCGATGGGCATGATGACCGCCACTAACAGCGTCAGCACGATGCCGACCACTTTCTTCAGCGTTTTCGGGTCTGACAGCAGAGCAACAGCAATCTTTTTCAGCGCAGCCCCCAGAGCTGCGCTCATCTGCCGCCTGCTTTCCCGAACAGAGCGGACTTGTAATCCGGGGCGATTACCTGGAGCAGGTATCTCTCGTTACCGCAGCGGTACAGGCAGGTGCCACGCTCCGGGTACTTTATCAGCTCAAATTCGCTGGGCTCCACCTGCAAGGCGTCCATGAAGTCCTTGGGATTGATCTGTCCTGCATTGAACAGGAACTGATGGGTGGGGATGGAGAACAGCGGTTTCGTGAACTCCCGAATCGAAGGAATCAGAAAATCCTCGATATTCTGGCTGGCCAGGATGATCGAGGAATCCTTTTTACGAACACGCTTCATGGCGTTACGGATATATTCGATTGCGGTCATGTTAGTCAGGAACAAATAGAGCTCGTCGATGCTGGCGGCGGTATTGCCTTTGCCCAACAGTTCATTGGACATATAAGAGAGGATATTGAACAGCATGGCGTCTTTCAGGCGCTTGTTGGTGTCCATGAGGCCCTTGACACCAAAGCACAGGAACTTATCATCGACGATATTGGTGTGTCCGTTGAAATATTTGGACTCCGCACCCACGCACATGGAGTTGATGCCCAGGCACACTTCCTGGAGCATTTCCTCGGTATAGAGGTACTTCCTTTCTCTGTCGTAGGTGTTGAATTCCTCCTGGCAGAGCTTATAGAAGTCGGACATGATGGGGAAATCTGTGGGCCGCTTAGTGGAGTAATCGGTGCTGTCCGTGATGCCGAACCGGGCGTAGAGCTTCATAAGCAGAATCTCAATGGTATCGATCTGCGGGTCGCTGAAATCCTTGTAGGCCCGGAAGAAGTCTTTGAGGAAAGCGATGTGCTGAGAGAGTCGTGTTACCCGCTTGAAGGCATCAGGCGTACCGGCATCCACATCGCCAGAGCCGTCCGTCCATGCCTTGGGTTCCAGCGGGTTGATGGTGTACTCGCCGGACATGAAATCGATATAGCAGCCGCCCAGGGCGCGGGTCAGTTCCTCATACTCACTTTCGGGATCTAAACAAATACAGGTCTTGCCACTTTCCCGGATATTTGTTAAAATGAGTTTCAGCAGATAGGACTTGCCTTGCCCGGAATTGCCCAGGATGAGAATATTACTGGTCGTTTTGTCCTCGGCGCGGCGGTCGAAATCCACCAGCACATTGGAGCCATATTTGTCCCTGCCGATATACAGCCCATGAGGATCTGTCTTGCCGGAGAAGTTAAAGGGGTACAAATTCGCCACCGAGCTGGCAGGCAGTACCCGTTCATACTGCGCCCCAAACTGATTGGCACCCACAGGCAGTACAGAGAGGAAGCCCTCTTTCTGCCGCAGGGTGAGCCGGTCGACAGAGATTTTGGAGCGGGTCAGTTCCATGGATATCTCGCTCTGCAACTCTTTCAACTTGTCCAGTGTCCGAGCCTTGAGCTCGATAAAGACGGAACAGTGGAGCAGGGGTTCCTTGTTCTTCCGCAGGTTCGCCAGCAGTTCCACTACATCCTGGAGATTGCCCTGGGCCTCGATAGTTTCATTCACATCATTGCCGCCGGACATGAGCTTGTTTTTGCGGGTGGCGTTCTGCATGATTTTCCTCTGCTCCATAGGCTCCACCAGCCGATGGTAGATGCGCAGGGTCACGCCGCTGCGGTCGGCAAGCTGGGAGAGGATGGCCTGCTCCTCGGTGCTGGGCGGGTACTCGCGCACCACCCACACTGACCGGTAGCTGTCGCCCACGATATAATAGTCACTCATGAAACGCACAGTACCAGGCAGGATGCAGTCGAAGAAGTCCTTGGTGCGGACGGCTTCAAGCTGGGCCGGATTCATCTTTCTACGCTTTTGCTTAAACATATAAACACTTCCATTTCTATATTTTTGCCGCAATAACCAGCAGCCTGCCATTGTGGGCAGAGTCGTAACAGGTGGACAGAGTCAAAAGCTGGCTGCCATATTCAGGCAAACATCCAACCGTGAACAGCGCCCTGTCTGCAATATTCCCAACGGCCTTATTGAAATCTTCCGCAGTATCGGCGCCCACAAATTTGTACCACGCGTCGTTACTTTTTACCTGGACCACGGCGAACACCTGATACTCAGCACAGCCGTCCGCTGTTTGAAACTCAATGATGGGATGCTGTTCGCAGAAATCTTTCTGCACATACCCCCGCAGCCCCGCGAACATGGTTCCATTCATCATGTTGTGACCGTAAATGATGAGGTTGTCGCTATCCAGGCTACACCGAAAATCCAGGAAAGGCACACCCGATTCGCTGTACTCGCCGTGAAAATTCCTGCGCAGGTACCGCTCTGGATCATCCGTCGTGTGCATGACCGGATAGTTGATATCGGTGCCGGGGATACACAGCCAACCTACAAAATCATCGTTCATGGCGAACAATTCGGAGAGGTCACGGCGCTGTTCTTGGGATTCTTCCCCGTTATCCGGGTTAAGAGCTGCGGTAGCCCCTGGCTGCTCAGCGGCAGCGGGAGTTCCCGATGGCGCGGGAACCGCATCGAGATTCTTCACCGTCACCAGCTTGACGAGCTGCTCGAAGTCCTCTTTTTCTTTCTGCTGTGAGAGGAATTCACTGCTAATCATTACCCCACAGGTGACGATGATACCCAACAACAGAAAGGCAAAAACGCCGAACTTAATCCTCCGGTTCGTCATGATATACCTCGAAAAACTGGCCGCCGTCTGTGTCGGGCAGCTGGTCGCCATTCATGCTGGAATCGAAATAGATAGCCAGAAAGCGCTTGATGTCGCTTTTCCTCATGCGCCGCACCTCAAAGCCCTGCTCGGATATGACTTTCTCGATACGGTTCACAGCCTGGAACACCTGGTCGGATTTCATCCCTTTGCACCGGCTGATAAACAGGAACTGCCGGGCTGTTGCCATCTCCGCCTGCGCCCGGTCCAGCATATCCATGTCCTGCTCCAGGAGCTGCCGCACCTGGGGATTGCGTTCTTCATAAAGCCGCCCTTGCAGATATGCCTGGTTGTCATCGAAGCACTCGCAGGAGTCGGTGCAGGTGATCTCAATGTCCGGGATGGCGGACAGCACCATCATGAGGTGCCTGATCTTTATCTCGATGTTCGTGTGTGACAGCACCGAGATATTGGTGGGGGACACCAGGAAAAACAAGAGCTCGCCACGGCTGGTGGCAAGCCCGTACCTTGTGAAATTCTGTATCCCCATGAGTCCCTGGGTGGAGCGCCCTTTCTTCTTTTTGCCCATATTGTTACCTCCATTCAAATACTTGCTGGCTGGATATAAAGTAGCTGGCGGCATACCGCAGGAAATCCAGCACCGTTGTGTCATCCATGCGGATGGTGAGAAAGCCAAAACACAACGTCACTGCCGCCGGTACCATAAAGTGGAGCTGCACCAGCGCCAGTACGGACAGCAGCGCCGCTACGCACAGTATGGCGAAATCCCGCAGGCCCCACAGCCAGAGATTCGCCGTCGCTTTCAGATTTTGCGGATATAAATAGGTCGTCATTTGATACCTCCCAGGCTTGGCCCCACCATAAATTCATCGCAGAATTCCTGGGGAGTTGTGCCGTATTTCTCCTGAATTTTTTCTGAGATCATTTCCTTGATGAGCTGAGACTCAGCGGCAGTGGGTTCATAGTCAAAATACGAACATTCATTATCCCGGCTGATCTCGCACTCAATGCGCAGAGTATCTTCAAAGGGGTTGAATTTTCCGTATAAATTGAGCCAAGCCTCTTCTTCCGCATTGATGTGAATGCCGAACTTCTTATCCACATCAAACCAGGTTTCAATATAAACCGTGATTTCCTGGCCAATATCACCGTCTATCTCCATGTCAGGGTCAATGGAGATATCGCCGCGCTCCAATTCCATATTATCTTTCATGCCGCACCTCACGCCAGGGCCTTTGCCACCGACCGGGTCATGTTGACCGCCGTGCTGGTGGCATGAACAACACTCATCATGTTGACTTTTACGCTGGAATCCAACCCAAACTGCTGTGCGATCCTCGGTACCTCGCCTGCCGCCAGCATAATGCCCAGGGCCAGCAGCATATTGTCCGAGAAGGTCAGCAGGCCCAGGAACAGCAGAGTTGTCTGCATGAATGCCGTCAGGCACAGGGCAATGATCTGCTTCACCCACTGGTTGAAGCCGTCGGTGTATCCTCTGGGAACCGAGAACATATACAGCGCCCCCACCGCCATCTGGATGAGGAGGATACCGCCGCGCTTGATATTTGCAAAGAATATCTTCATTACGCAGTAGGAAAAGGCAATTAGAGCCAGCAGTTCAAACAGCCCTATCACGGTGTTCTGAGGCAGTACAAAGTTTGCCGTCAGAATGGCGATGCTCTGCTCGGATAACCCCTGTGCCTGTTCGCCGGAGAAAATGCGGGTCAAGTCCCCGGCGAAGGTGTTTTGCAGGCTGATGCAGAATTTGTAGAGTTCCATGGGTGCAACTCCTATGAGGGAGCAGGCGAAGAATCCTTTCAGCACATTTATCGCTGTATTCTTGACACTGGCCCTGCCCGTCTGATATTCTATAGCTATATCGAAGACGGCCACAACGGTACCAGCAATAAACAGCGACCAGCCGAACAAGGTGAAGAGGGAAATTGTCGCGCTGACCCAGTTCAGGTCGAAAATATCGGCTCCCATGTTGCCCATCATGGTGAAGAAATCGCTGGCCGCGTCAAAAATCGTGTTATAAAACCAGCGTATCATCGCGTCCCAGATGGCCGCCGAGACCTGCTCTCCAATCGTATCGAACACCCCGCCCACGGCACTTCCGATGCCGCCCAGGATGTCGCCTAACCAATCAAAAATGTTGACCACCTCCTAAAATGTAGGGACGATGGACGGCACACGCCGCCCATCTCCCGGTTCAAAAAATTACAGGATCGTCCAGATATAGAGCGGCGCTGTGAGGGTAAAAATCAGGCAGGCGAACAGGATGGCCGGAGCCGTAAACTCCAGCTGACCATGCTTGCGGTAATCAAAATACGCACCGCCTACTTTAACAAAGAAAAGCACCGCCAGGATCATGTCGATGACGGGGAACACCACATTGTCCACTACCGTGCGTATCTGGGTCTGGGCTGCAGTCCAGGTGCTCTGGATAGCTCCGGCCACATCGCCAGTGGCGCTTGCAGCAATGGCGAACACCGGCACCAGAAGCGCCGCAAAAATCGTACAGAACAGAATCTTCATCCATCTTTTTTTCATGCCGCAACATCTCCTATCACTTTTTTGATTTCGTGTTCCTTGATAATTCTAACCTTGATATTGAGATTGTGCGCCAGCCTGATTTCAGCCCTCATGCCGTCCGTAGTCTGGTCGCTGAACACCCAGACCTCATCGCAGAACCACAACAGGCTAAGCCCCGCAGCCATGCCCATCTCACGCTCCTCGGGCAAATCATCATTCAAACAGAGCGCATAAAAATGCGGGGTGACCGGAGCCGCCCCGCACCTCAGTGCGTATTCAGAGTACCGCCGTGCTTTCTCAATATTTCCTTCCACGTCCCCTGCAAGGGGCGCGCAGATATACACCTTTTTCATCATTCAAAATCCTGCTCCTTTTTCTTTCTGCTGTACATAATGATACCGGACACCAGGCCGCCCAAGGCGATTGCGCCCAGGCCCAGCCAGAAGCCCATCATGGAGCGGTCGCCGGTCTGAGGATTTCCGGGGTTGGGAGTGGTGGGCTTATCCGGCGTGGGCAGCACGATCTTCACGGTCTGGCCCTCGTCGCTGATATCCTCGTGGGCGGCGATTTTTACTTCGCCCTGGTACAGAGTTTCAAACACCACGATTTCCGTGGCCTGGGTGATGCCGCTGCCGTCGAAGGTGAACTGCACTACAGTTTCGCCATCGGCCTTTTCAGGCGTAAAGGTGGCCTCGGCGCGGATTTCTTTGTCGCCAACCTTGAACGGATTGCCGGTCGCCTTATCCATAAGCACGCCTGCCAGCTTGTACTCTGTGCCGGGAGTCAGGTTCTTGTAGGACACTACGTCCTCGATGGTGATGCTCTTAGCAGGCGCAGCTTCTCCCTTGCCGTTGATGGTGGCCTTTGTGCTGATCTCCGGCCTGGTGACGATGATGGTGACGGTCTGCTCCTTGTCGCCAATATCCTCATGACGGGCGATCTCCTTGCCGTTCAGAGACAGTTTCTCGAACACCACGATATCTGTAGTGGAGTTCACCCAAGAGGTGTCAAAGGGGAAGGAAACAGTGACCTCCCCTTCAGCTTTTTCGGGAGTAAACACAACTTCACTGTGGATTTCCTCACCATTCAGCTTGAAAGGTTCGCCAGTGGTCTTGTTCATGAGCGTGCCGGTCAGCTTGTACTCTTTCCCAGCAGCCAGGCCCTTGTAAGACACCACGTCCTCAATAGTGATGAGGCCCTCGGCGGATACCTCTTTCTTGCCGTCCACAGTGGCTTTCGTGCCGATCCGCGGCCCGGTGACAGTCACTTTGACGGTCTGGGCAGGATCTTCAATATTGGCATGAGCAGCCAGCTCGATCCCTTCACGGGACAGGCTCTCGAAGGCCACAATCTCGGTGGAATCCACCAGCCCGGTGGTGTCGAAGGTGAACTGTACTACAGTGTCGCCGTCAGCCGCTTCCGGGATAAAGGTGGTTTCTGCATGGATTTCCTCACCTGCAACCTTGAGGGCCTCGCCGGTGGTTTTGTCCATGAGGATTCCATAAACACTGTATTCCTTGCCGGGAGTAAGGTTCTTAAATGCTACCACATCGTCAATGGTGACCGGACCATCGATTGTTACTTCCTTTTCCTCTCCGATAGTGGCCTGGGTGCCGATCTCCGGCACATGGACGGTTACGGTCTGGGACTCGTCCTCAATATCCGCATGAACAGCCAACTCCCGGCCATCCTGGTACAGATTCTCAAACACCACGATATCGGTATCAGCTTTGATATACTTGGAATCAAATTCAAAGACAACGGTTACCGTGCCGCTGGGATTCTCAGGGGTGAATACGGTTTCAGAGCGGACTTCTTCGTTGCTGATTTTCAGGGGGTCGCCGGTTGCCTTGTCCATAAGCACACCCTTGACGGTATAGTCCTTGCCCGGCACCAGGTGGGTGTACTCTACTACATCTTCCAGGATGAAAAT
This sequence comes from Acutalibacter caecimuris, assembly GCF_034335085.1. Classification (NCBI taxonomy): domain Bacteria; kingdom Bacillati; phylum Bacillota; class Clostridia; order Eubacteriales; family Acutalibacteraceae; genus Acutalibacter; species Acutalibacter caecimuris. Next base: position 50,058 of record NZ_JAWXXJ010000019.1, read on the forward strand.
CTCCGTTGCGTTGATCTCTTTCTCGCCGCCGATGCTGGCGGTAGTGCCCAACTCCGGCACCTTGTCATTTACCACGTTAATTTCAATGACCTGCTCGTCCCGCTCCACCTGCACATGATGGACATCCGTGTTGGGAAGATAGCCCTCGGCAGGCTGCAGTTCACGGACGATCCAGTTCCCCAGAGGGACATTCTCAAAGCTGAACACACCTTCCTCATCTGAAGTAGAGGTCAGTATGGCAGTGTCAGAGGTGAACTGAAGTGTACCTGGATGGAACAATCCAAACAGCGCACCAGCGATGGTTTCCTGGTTCTCCCGGTCAATTTTCAGGCCCTTGATGCTGCCATAGATGAGTTCATTGGGAATGGGTTCGCCGTCGTTCAGGGCAATTTCCACCAGAGCCACGTCCTGTCCTGCGTACTCAAACACAACCGGGTACACAGTGTCCGGCAGGGTGTAGTGCTTATCAGTAGAAACCTCTTTGACATAGTAACTGCCCAGAGGGAGGTCGGTGACAAACACAACGGAGCCGTCCTCGGTGCAGTTTATGGTTTCAATCAAGCCATCGGCGGGTATGACGGAACCATCCGCAGAGGTGATGTCCTCGGCAGCGTACAGCCCGAACTGCACCATAGTGATCTCGCCGTTCATGCCAATCCCAAAATTCTCGTCCTGTTCCAGTACCTTATCCAGGCTGATTTTTATCTTCTGCCGGTCGTCATGGAGAGTGGAAGAAGTTTCAGTGATATCAATTTCCTGTCCTGCGTAGGTCATTTCTACGATGTGCGTTTCCTGGTCCAACACTGTGCCAAACGGGGCCTCGACTTCCCGCACCTGGTACTTCCCCAGGTAGAGGGGTTCAGTGGCAACGGGGCCGTCCTGGACGGTCGTAAGGGTGGACACCACCTCGCCTGCGGAATACCGCAGGGTACCATCGGGAGTAACGATATCCTCGGCCGCGGTGATTTCATAGACTGCGCCTGCCAGGGCTTTTTCTTCATATACCGGCTGGTAGCTGACAGGGAAGATGATTTCATTACCGTCCTCGTCGGTGGCAGCTCCGCCCAGAGCTGTCACGGAGGAGAACACTTCGCCCAGTTTCGTGATGCAGATTTTGCCCTTCTGAGGCATATTTGGCCGCTCAACTTCTACCACGGTGACGGCGCTTTCTTCAGTGGAATTGTCCGGGGTGATGTCAAAATAGACAGGCTCGGAGTTAAGCACATAGCTGTATGGGGCCTGCACCTCCACCAGGGAGTATCCTGTGCCGTAGGGCAGGGACTCCGGGGTGATGAGGGTGCCGTCGTTGGTGGTATAGAAGGTATCGATTTTGGTGACTGCCGGATAGGTGAACTGCATGGTCACCAACTGACCGTTGGGATCGTAAATCTGGAAACCCGCACCTGCATAGGGAATGGCCTTGCCGGTTTCCGCGTCCGTCTTGATGACCTTGACGTAACTAGCGAAGGGAGCATTGTTAATGAGATAGCGGTACACGCCGCCGTCCTTATTGATGAACACGTCGAAGTCCTTCATGAGCTCGCGCCCATCCCAGCCCTTGGTCTGGCGGACGGTATACACGCCGTAAGGGAGCAGCAAAGCCGTTTTCGTCGCAGGTCAGATAGTCCCGCTCGGACTCCTTTGCGTTATCATAACTGCCGGAAGACTTGAGGAACACGGCAAACTCAGCGCCGACTTCGGGAGTCTCAATCTGTGTGGAGCCATCATCGCAGTGCTTGATGATGGTGATCTTTCCCTTCTGCACGGTTTCTGGGCTGGTGAGAGCGGGAACAGAGTTGAACTCCACCTCATACTGCTTGGGGTCAGCGCCTACGGGATACACGGCTGTATCCAACAGGTACCCTTCGCTGGGAGCGATCTCCTGCACCGTCCAGCCGGAACCGCAGGTGTAATAGCTGGTGGTAAAATGACCGTCGCTGTCGGTGGTGTAGGTGTCCACCAGACTGCCGTCCTTGTATACGCCGTAAACAGCACCAGCGAGGGTAGCGTCCCCTTGGGGAGCGGAGGTTTCTTTGTCCACTTTATTGAGCGAGATATTGAACTTCTTCAGCACATTACGGAAGGTGGCATTGGTGACCTTCTCCCACTCAATTTTGGTGGTCTGTGCAGCAGGCACAACGTAGCGGACAGCCGTGTCCACTTCCTCCAGAGTGTACCCGCTGCCGGTGGGAACATCGGCAAACTGTGCCACGCCGGAACTGTTGGTGGTGGCGTACAAATCAACAGTTTCGCCTACGCTGGAAGTGCCGTAGAGATGGAAGCGAACACCAGAGTTTAGGCCATCTTCACTGTTTTTGGTGACGGTCAAGCTGCCCTTCTGGAGAGTGTTGTTGAAAGACACGGTTACCGTCTGACCGGCCTGCACGGTCACTTTCTGCGGCTCCTGGGGAACATAGTCACCAGACATCTGCTCGGTTACAGTGTATTCGCCGGGCTGGAGGTTCTCAATCTGCACCTCACCTTTGCTGTCTGTGGTGACGGTCTGGTCGATGCCGTTGCCGGTGACCTGGAAGGTAATGCCAGACACTTTGCCGTCCTCGGAAGTCTTGACGATCTTAGCGGAGCCGTAGGAGACTTTCATTTTGAGATAGGCGGCGATAGGGTCCGTGACCGGTTGGGTATAGGTCACCGTGTCCTGTTTGCCGCTGTTCGGCCCGAAGGTGCCATCGTCCCACACCACAAGGCCCATACGCTTGGAATCTTTCTTGCTGGCGCTGACGGTCACGTCGCTGGTGGGCGCGGTGAGAGTGGTGATAGTCAGCGTATTCCCGCTGGCGGTGAACTTCATGCCAGTATAATCGGACGAAAAGGTGTAGTTATCCAGCACTTTGTTGGTATCGGTCAGTGTGGCAGTATACTGGCTGCCGTCCCATTCCAGTTCAATAGTGGGGGCCTTGCCCTTGCTTTTTGCCATAAAAGAGGGAACCTTGCTGTGGTTCTGCACACTGGTGACCATGCTGTTGTAGTGGTCCAGAATCCTGCTGCGCAGAGGATGGCCCTGCTTGATGAAATCCATCACAGGATTCTTTCCGCCGGTGCTGACATGGCCGAAATTTTCGTCCCGCTCACCCACGATGGTTTCCCAAATCAAAAGCTGCGTAGCATAGACATGGGCCAGTTTGTCTGCGCCCGCAGCGTTTTGTGATACCCAATCGGGGTCGACCGTGCCGGTGTAGCCGTACTGCAAAATGCGCCCAATCAGCGATTTGATAGTATCGGCGTCAATAGTTTTGTTGTAGGCCGACGGGTAGTTGTCCCAAAAGGTTTCATCTTTGGAGGTGAAAGGGTCGCCATTTTCAATATGAACGCCCGGCTCGATGCAGTAGGCAATCTTGCCCTCATACGAGCCCACGCAGAATGCGGCGAACATATCATAGGCGTCCATATGCCAGCCGTTCATGAACTGGAGGTCATCGCGCTCCCAATGCTCCCGGTTGGCATCGGTGCCGCGCGGAAAACTAATCATATAGATCTCGGAACGCTCCCCTGCGGCCTGGGCTGTGGTGCCGAAACTGGCGAACATGGAAAAGCACATGAGCAGCGTCATAATAACTGCCAGACTTCTCCGTTTCAGAGTAGATGTCATATATTTTTCTCCTTTTCTGCCCTGACGGGCAATAAAAAAAGCGCACTGCTTTTTCACAGTGCGCTTTTTGATGGTTATTTTATTTTCATGCGTATCCGATATAAATGTTGTAGGTGTTCCCGCCGGTGGACTCGTACCATATCCACACATCGGTGATATCCGGGTCGCTTGCATATCTATTCAGTCTGCTGTTGATGTCCCTCTCCAGACAGGTGCTGTGCGGCCCAGCCCCGATGGGGTTATCCCAGCAGTCTACCGCGCTGCTTTCCAGCCGCAGGCCCAGGCCCTGGGCGCAGCTTTGGGCGTAGCCGATCCAGTAGCCGATGTCGAAGGCAGGTTCCTCGATGATGGGTTCCGGGGTAGGCTCGGCAGGGGCAGGTGTAGGTGCTGGCGGTTCCGGCGTGGGAGCCGGTGTAGCCGCTGGTGGTGGGGTAGGAGTGGCCTTCACAGTGACTTTCAGGTAGGCGTCCGGCTCTGTGGCAGGTTGTTTTGGGGCAGGTGTGGATGCCGCTGTTCTTGGTGCTGTGGTGGGTTCGGACTGCTGTATATCCAGGCTTTCCGCGGGTTCCTTGGCCTTTTCCTGGCTTGTTACCGGGGCGGTGTACTGCGCCTTGTCTTGGGTTTGCGTGGCCGCTTTTCCCTTTTCTGTGGTATCCAGCTTTATCTTGAGTCCAGCGGTGATCTGCTCCATAGTGGCGCTTGTGTCGATGCGTTCATCGGTTGTTTTAGTGGGCGATTCCACATTCACTACAAGGGCCTGGGGAGTGGGTTCCGGCGCGCTTTGTGCGGCCTGGGGCTGTTTTGCTTGGCACCCGGCGCTGCTTATAAGCAGCGCCGCGGTCAGGATGGCGGTCAAGATTTTCTTCATAGGATTCATCCTTTCTTGGAGTTTTTCTTGACCACAATCATACCACAAGAAATCCAAAAGTCCAGACCAAAACCGAATAAATATACAACAAAGATACGGTCAGAAATGGCTTGTGATCTGGGCGGAGCGCGTATTAATTTCAAGGGGATGCACCTCCTGTTAGAGGGGCGTGTCGGCGCTCCGGATGCCCGGAGGGGAAGTTCTGATCTCCCTGCGGGGCAGCCTGCCCAGGCTTTCCGAAAGCTGCACGAACGCTGCCTTTTGCAGTTCCAGGGGCAGGGAATCCAGCAGTTCCAGGAGCATGGCTCTGTCATCCGTCACTGCCTGCACAGTCTTGCCCTGGCAGTTGTCGCAGAGCTTCTCTCTGCGGACGATCACCGACCTGCCGTCGCTGGATTCGGTGAAGGACAGCACGTCGTTGTATGCAAAGCCCACACGCTGCCTGATCTCATAGGGGATGGTGATGCGGCCGCGCTTGCCCAAGATGCGCAAAAGTTTCGTGTTCATTCGTCCAACCCCCTTCCATCACAGTTGGCCTCGCAGGGACAATTCTCACAGTCAAACTCGCAGGGCATGGTGTTGAGAGGGCAGCTTTCACAGTCCCGGTCGCAGACGTAGTCGCTGGTGGTGTCGGGTGTGTCGATGATGATTTTCCCTGCACGGGAACTCACCTGGATGATACTCTCCGTATTGATGCCCGCCTCCAGGAACATCTCCAGGGGGACGGACACAAGAATAAATTGTTCAGTTGACAAAATAATCACTCCCTATATTTCAAATTTCATCTGCGCAGGCTCGGCCTTTTCCCGCACAGACAGGTCATAGTTGCCGATGAGCAGCTCCTTGAACTCCTTCCCGGCCTCGTACCTCTGGGCCATGGAGTGTACCCTGGTAAAATCAAACATGGGGAATCCATCGTATAACCCCCGGATTTCAGCACAATCGTTGTAGGACAGCAGGAACTTTCCCTGCATAGCGGCTGCTGTATCCCGCAGGCGCACATGATCGGCCCAGGCGAATTCAACCGCATACATATCTTCCGTAGAGAAGTAGGGCGGGTCCAGGTAGAAGAACGTGTCGGGCCGGTCATAGTGGTGGATGAGGGTTTCGAAGTCCTGGTTCTCTATGACCACGTTGGCCAGCCTGCTCTCTAGCTGCTGGATAAGGCCGAACAGCCGCCGTAGGTCGAATGGCTGGGATGCAAAGGATTTCTTTCCGCTGGAATAGCTGTAGCGCAGCAGTTTCAGGTACATGGCCGCCCGGCGCACGTCGTAGTCCTTGGTGATGCGCTGCCGGATGGCCTGCAGTTCCTCTGCGGCTGGGGGCGAGAACAGGACTTCCGTCAGTTCCATTTCTTCTGCCAGGAAACGGTCATCGAAGTGTTCGTGCTGGAAAAACTTCTTGATGGCCTGGAAGTCATCACGAGAGTTCAGATTGCAAAAGCCCAACTCGCGAATAGTTGCCATGGTACGTTCTTTCATACAGTGAAAAAGGTTGGTGAGGTTCCGGTCGAAGTCGTTATAGACCTCAAAGGAATCGGGCGGTTTGCCCAGCAGAACACTGCCGGAGCCGCCGAACACCTCTACAAACCTGCCGTATTCCAGAGGGAACAGATTGTAAATAACGGGGAGGATGGGCGCTTTGTTTCCCACCCACGATACCGGCGATTTTATATTGGTCACCTCGCTTTTAGCCGGAAGAACATCCAGAAAACGAAAAAAGCCGGTATCATCGTTTCCTGAACGATTGATACCGGCTCAATTTTCTGTTACAATTATTTCATGGACATCCCGCTGTCGAGGTCTTCATCTTCCTCTGTTTCTGCGGGTTCTTCCTGCTGATTGCCATAAAACCCGCCCAGGCGGTTGGGAACATAATCCGACAGCCAGGTTCCCCCGAACGTATCATGGGCTTTCAGCCGCCAGATGGCGAGCCTGCCCAGGTCTGCATCCACATCCTTGAATGGGAACAACAGGCAGGTTAAACCTTCGTGTTCAAAAGTGGAACACTCTTTGAACTGGCTGCCGTTTCGCAGGATGTCCTCCTGGGTCAGAAGTTCATTGATGCCGTCCACCCACTCCTGCAAATCACCGCCGCAGCCCTGGATGATCAGGCCCTCAGAGCTTTTCATGCAGCGCAGGTCATCCGTAGTGATATTTTTGATACTCACAGTTTTGGCCCTCCTATGGTTTCACCGTCATCCATGTCCTCATCTTCTTCCATGCCGTCATAGCCCCACAGGTTGTTGGCATAGTCGATGGCTTCCTGACCGGTGGGATAGTATTTATCGCACAACCTGCCGTTGTGGTATCCATCTTCGCCGCAGTTCATCCCAATGTCCTCGTTGGCAAACTGGTGGGTGAAGTCCAGGTCGGGATACATTTCTGCCAGCTTTGCCACGATGGGCTGGGGAGGAGCCCAGGCAGTTAGGAAACGCAGGGATTTGCCGTCAAACTCAACGCCGCCCTCGTAGCCGTAGGCGTTCCACTTGGTCCCCCAATTCCTGGTGCGCCATTTATACCAGGTAGCGGTGCCGTACTTTTGCTCATTCTGGAACGCCTGCCTGCCCAAATTCCAGGCTGCACGTTCAATGTCGGGCCGCACACGGAGGAATGCCTGCTCAGCCTTTTCGGGGATATTCAGCAGATCGAAGTCCTCCTTTTTACCGTTGAAGGTGTATACCTCAATGAATTCCTTGTAGGCTTTCAGGCCGCGGCTGGTTTGACTGCTTTCCTCGATGTCCAACTCGAGTGGCATAGGGATGAGCTTGTTGAAGTCGATGGAACCCAGGCCATATTCGTCACTCTTGACCGCCTCAAACAAGGCTTTGATACGGGCCGGGCTGCCCTTGATCTCAATAATATTTGTCACATGGTTTGGCATGAAGACCTCCAATAAATGTCTTTGATTTTCTCGCCTAATGCGGAAATGACAGGCACTGTCACGGCGTTACCTGCCATTTTATAAAGCTGCGCGTCGGACAGCCCTGTGGCTGCTGCTTTGCGGAACTGCTCGTCAGTAAACCCCTGCAAGCGCCAGCACTCAATGGGCATGAGCTTGCGCACCTTGCCATAGTGGATATTGCCGTCCGCATCCCGCACAGGCACAGCAAATGGCGCTTTAGGATTTTCCACGAACACCCCGGAACGTCCGCCCTTGAATTTGCCGATACCGGTATCCTGGTTTGCCAGCAGACAGCGGGCATTCTCGGTCAGCGCAGGATTTTCATTCAGGTCGATAAAAAAATACCCCTGGTTATTACCGGGGGTAACAGTGTGCGCTATTTTATCCCCAACACGCCCGCGCCTGGTATTCATGGTGGCATAGGCCAGGTCGATGCTGTCGCCGGGATGAGCCAGTTGATACCCGGATTTGGTCTTTACCTTGATAGGCAGGGTAACATCGTACAGGCCGGTCTTCCCGCCAAAGCCGCCAGCCGAGCTGGTCAGGGTGATGGAGACCCCAGTGGGGGAGTACACCCGCCGCCCTTCTGGTCCAGGCAAGACTTGCTCAAGAGCCGCTCCATTTGTGTCTGTGAAAGAAAGAATTTCGCCGGAACATTTTCCTCTAAGATATCCGACAATATACACTCTCTTTCTTGACTGGGGAACTCCAAAATTCTTGCTGTTAAGCACCTGCCACGCGACATCGTACCCCAATTCATCCAACGTACAGAGGATTGTGTTAAACGTCCGGCAGCCGTCATGCGACAGGAGTCCGGGAACATTTTCAAGCAGCAGAAATGCAGGTCTTTTAGCGGCGGCAAGACGGGCAATTTCAAAAAACAAAGTCCCTCTTGCATCGTCGGCAAATCCCCGCCGTTTTCCAGCGATTGAAAAACTTTGGCAGGGAAATCCTCCGCAAATAAGGTCGAGATCCGGCAGCGTGCCGGGGTCGATGGTTCTGGCGTCTGCAAAGAAAACCTCTCCTTCTGTGTTGTACATAGCGTTGTACGCCTGATTCGCATATTTGTCTATTTCGCAGTGACCGACGTATTCAAAGCCGCCCACAGCCTCCAGGCCGGAACGGAACCCGCCGATCCCCGCGAACATATCAAAAAATCGGATAGCCATTTGCCATCCGACCACTTTACTGTATTAAATTCACCTCACATTTTCATGGACGGACCGTCCTCGTCCACGTCATTGTCCATATCCTGTTTCTGTTCCTCTGCCAGTTCTTCTTCGGTCAGCTTGCGGAAGGAGTCCTCGCCGGGGATGATCCCCAGCGACCGGCCATTGTCGAATCGGCAGTGCAGGGTGCCAATATCGTCCACCGCCATGACGGTCCCGCGTGTATTGTCGCTGACACGATGAATGTCCTGGCCCATGCTCAGCAGCATGATCCGGGTTCCGGAGGGGTACTCGGCCTTATATCTCTCTGCCTGACGATGCAGGCGATCCCATTCGTTCATGTTGATACCTCCATTTCTTAAATGCCGCCCATATCTTGATGGGGTTCCAGGTGTTCATCCAGTTCGTCCTCGGTGCAGAGAAAATACTCATCCCCACTCTGCCAGTAGGAGACGTAGAGGTCGCCCTCGTCCGTACTGATGGGCCGCTGCTCGAAACCTTCTCCCAACCCATCTGAACATTGCTCGATGATCTCTTCCCGCAGTTCGGTCATTTCTTCTGCGGTAAGCGGTTCTTTGAGGTGGCAGTCGATCCGGCCCAGGAGCCTGCCGTCCATTTCCTCCACTGTCCAAACGGCGGACATGAGCTTGGCAGCTACGCCAGGATTGCTGCCCAAATACTGCGCCATATCGCCCATCTCCGGGGGCTGCTCGTCCGCGATGGCCTGCTCGATCTGATCCTGATATGCCGTCAGGAAACCGCTGCCCACATCGATATACTCGTCGTAACCACCGTCATCCAACTGCCCGGTCAGGGGGCAGTAGAACGTCAGCTTTTCCGGCCCTGCGGCCTGGGTCATGTCACGGATATCGTCCAGGAGCATTTCCTTGTTGAGGTACTGGTTGTGGAGGATGTTCTGCTCCAGTTCAGTGAGGATTTCCTCTCTGGCAGTGAACACGACGAACGCTACGGTGTTGGCATCGGCAAGGGTGTCTTTCTTGCCGAACACCCGCAGCAGGCGGCTGCCGATCTCGCTGTCAGCCGAGAGTTCCATTTCAGCAGCATTGTCACCTTCCAGGAGAATGCTCCTGGGTGTTTTGCGGATGCCTATTTCCAGCAGGGCATGGTGCAGTTCATTGATGTTCGTGGGCAGGTCTCGTTCGAGAACCGAGCCTGCCTTTCCTGTGATTTTTGCTTTGATCATTCGATACACCTTCCTTCCAGAAATGAAAAAAGCCGGTCGCTTGTTTTGGAGAAAAGTCTCCAGCGACCGGCTATGTAGTTCCGTGGGGAGGGCCAGCAGTTTTTCTTCTGCTGGCCCTCTGCGATATTCAGTTTTCTGTCACACGAGAGTTCAAATCCTGCCGGAAAGCCAAAACGCCCATTTTATATCCACGTTTCGGGGCTTTTGAAATCCAGCCTTTTGGGCAGCAAAAAAGCCCGGAATTCCGGGCTTTTTCGTGCGAATATCTTTTTTATATCCACAGGATGGCAGGGGCAGAAGGATTCGAACCCTCGGCACGCGGTTTTGGAGTGGATGTGGAAAAACATCAGCCGACATATACCAGCCAGATTTCCGCACGGTTGAGCCGTTTGTGTTTCCACGAAATGCGCCCCAAAAAGTTTTGATGATTTATTGATGATGTTGGATTTTCTCAGCCCTCAAAAAGGGCTTTTTTCATCTGCTTGTCTGAAAAAACTCTCAGAAAACTACATAGATAATACCATGCACACAAGCTAACTGTCAAGAGTTCGACAGCTCAAAATTTGCGCCGCTAAACAAAGAAAACAATCAATTGCATGAATCGCTCTCAAAAACTCTTGCAGTCCAACGCCCCTACCTGATATACTATAAGTCAAAGTGAAAATGAGGGGAGAAACATAGTGGATTTACGCGTTCTCGAATACTTCCTGATGACCGCCGAAGAAGGCAGCATCACCCACGCCGCCGAGCTTCTTCACGTGTCCCAGCCTACGGTCTCCCGTCAGCTGATGGACCTGGAGCGTGAGCTTGGCAAGACACTTTTCATCCGCACAAAAAAGAACGTCAGCCTCACAAAGGACGGCCTCCTCTTTCGTGAGACCGCCCGGGAAATTCTCGCCCTCTACCAGAAGGCCGTGCGGGAAGACACCGGCGCCGCGGAGCTCTCCGGCGAGCTGTACCTGGGCATGGGCGAGACCGGCTCGGTGCGATTTTTGGCAGAGCAGATCGCCGCCTTTCAAGTGCTGCACCCCAGCGTACACTTCCACCTGATATCCGAAAACGCCGACCGCATATGCGAGGATATCGAGAAGGGGCTGCTGGACGCGGGATTTGTCATGCGGAATGTGAATCCGGCCACCTTTGAGATACTTGAGCTGGGCCTGACGGAGACCTGGGGCGTGCTGGTGCCCGAGGGACACCCATTGGCCGGGGAGCCGGAGGTATCAGGCAGGCAGCTCCGGCAGGAGCGGCTGATATTGCCGGAGAACATTGTGTTCAAGCAGGAGCTCTTGCGCTGGCTGGGGCAGGGGACTGAAAGCCGGGTAGGGGCCACCTACAACCTCATCTACAACGCCTTCCCCCTGGCCCGAGCCGCCGGAGCACTGATTGTCTGCCTGGGTACAGCCGGGGAGCGACAGGAGGGTCTGATTTTCCTACCATTCGCCAAGGGGAAGACCGCCTCGGCGTCACTGATATGGAAGAAAAAGCCCGTGCAGCCCCCGGCGCTGGAGGCGTTCTTTGAGCACATCATCCATACAGTTTTTGAATGATAACTCATTTGAAATAGATATTTCACATTTTACTGACCTTCTGTTATAATGTACTCAAGACAAAAACAGGAGGTCATTTTCATGAAAAACTTTTTCTATCACGCACCGGTAAAGGTACTGTTCGGCGAGGGCGGTGTTGACAAGCATCTGGCGGCAGAGCTGGCGGCTTACGGCAAAAATATCATGCTGGCTTACGGCGGCGGCTCCGTGAAACGGAGCGGGCTCTACGACCAGCTGGTCAGCGTTCTGGAGCAGGCCGGGAAGACCGTCATCGACTTTGGCGGCATCACCTCGAACCCCACCTACGACATGGTTTTGCGCGGCGCGGAGACCGTCAAGAATGAGAATATAGATCTCATTCTTGCTGTGGGCGGCGGCTCGGTGATGGACTGCGTAAAAGTCATTTCCACGGCAGCAAAGGCCCCCGGCGACTACTGGAAGCTGATTTTTGAAGACCATTACTACCCCATGAGCGGCATTCCCTGGGGCGCGATTGTAACCCTTTCCGGCACCGGCTCGGAAATGAATGGCCTGGGCGGCATCAGCAATAAGGCGCTGAACACGAAAGCCACCTTACCTGGCAGCCCCGCGAGCTTCGCCATCTGCGACCCCAGCTACCTGTTGACCGTTCCCGAGAAGCAGCTTGCCTCCGGCATTTTTGACAATCTCAGCCACTGCATGGAGACTTACTTCGGCCCCGGCGAGTGCGTGTCCGACGCCATGAACGAGGCCGTCATGCACGATATTATTGAGAATGCCCGGGCCTGGCGCAAGGATCCCAAGAACATTGACATCCTCGGCAACCTCATGTGGGACTCGTCTCTCCCTCAGACCTTCCTCTTCAACTGTGGCAAGGAGGGCGGCTTCCAGTGCCACCCCATTGAGGCCCAGCTTTGCGCCTATACTGGCAGCAACCATGGCATGGCTCTGGCTGTTATCCACCCCAGTTACTACCGGCATATCGTGAAGGATATGCCCGAAAAGTTCGCCCGGTTCGGGCAGAAGGTATTTGATTTGGACCCCGCCAGGAAGACCACTCAGGAGCTTGCGGATGAGGCTGTGGAGGCTGTGGCGAATTTTGCGAAGGAGCTGGGGCTGGACAGCAGCTTTACCGGGCTGGGGCTGAAGGTGGACGAGGATATCTTGCGCAAGGTCGCGGAGAGTTGCGGCGTGAACGAGAGTATGCCCCGGGTGCTGCCCAGGGAGGAAATTTTTCAGATGTTGAGGGAAGTCATGTAACCAAAAGGAGGAAGAACCATGAGCGGCACACTATTCCCCAAAGGCGGGCCGAACCCCGCCGGAGCCTATTTCACCGGGCAGTCATACCTGTCTCCCTTGAGCAAGGCGGGCGTTCAGACTTTTAATGTCACCTTCGAGCCGGGATGCCGGAACTTCTGGCACATCCACCACGCCAAGTCCGGCGGCGGGCAGATACTGCTCTGTACCCAAGGCCGGGGCTGGTATCAGGAGTGGGATAAAGAACCCAGGGAGCTTCGCCCCGGGGACGTAGTGAACATTCCATCAGAGGTCAAGCACTGGCACGGCGCGGCAAATGACAGCGAATTTGTCCATGTGGCGGTCGAGGTGCCCGGGGAGGATTATTCTACCCAGTGGTGCGAGCCGGTCAGCGACGAGGAATACAGCAAACTGCCCTGAACAGGAAAGGAGCAAGAGAGAATGGACACTAAGAAGATATTTCCGGGTCTCGCCCAGACCGACCCGGAGTTCGCTCAAATTTTCACAAACTTCGCCTTTGGTGAGGTGCTGAGTACTTCCCCAGAGCTGGAGCCTCTGGCGGAACCCACCCGCTATCTGGCAATTTTAGCCACCCTGCTGGGCTGTCAGGGCCTGGATGCCTTCCGGCTCATGCTGCCCCTGGCCCTGGACGGCGGGGTAACTCCCATAGAGGTGAAGGAAACTGTGTACCAGGCCGCCGCCTATCTGGGGCTGGGCCGTATGCTGCCCTTTCTGAGTGCGGTCAACGAGGAACTGAGCCGCCGGGGCATCGCCCTGCCATTGGAGCCTCAAGGTACTGTGCAGCCCGAGCAGCGCCGGGAGGCGGGGAACCGGGTGCAGGTGGAGGCTTTCGGCGAGGGTCTGAGAAATAGCTGGGAGCATGGCCCCGAGGAGAAACGGCACATCAACAGCTGGCTTGCCAGTAACTGCTTTGGGGACTACTATACCCGCACGGGTCTGAGCCTGCCCCAGCGGGAGATGATAACCTTCTGTTTCCTGGCGGCACAGGGCGGGTGCGAGCCCCAGCTTACCGCTCATGCCCGGGCCAACATGACCGTGGGCAATGACCGGCTGTTCCTGATCCAGGTGGTCAGCCGGTGCCTGCCCTATATCGGCTACCCAAGGAGCCTGAACGCCCTGAACTGCATCGAAAATGCTTCAAAGTAATAGGAGGAAAACATCATGGTCTTTTACTTCACCGCTACCGGCAACAGCCTCTACGCCGCCAAGCAGTTTGACACGGAGCTGGTCAGCATCCCCCAGGAGCTGAAAAAGACGGAGCGTCATTATAAGGCTGATTCTATCGGCATCGTTTGCCCGCTCTATGAGCTGGATATGCCCGAGGTCATCAAGGAGTTTATCAAAAACTCGGAGTTCGAGACAGATTACTTTTACATCGTCATCACCTACGGCTGCCACCACGGCGGCGTGGCTGAGCGGGTACAGGAGTATCTTACAAGTATCGGCAAAAAGGCCGACTACATCAACACCGTTATCATGCTGGACAACGCCCTGCTGGTGTTCGACATGGAGGAACAGAAAAAGCTGGAGCCTGAGAAGAAGGTTGACGATCATTTAGCCGCCATCAAGGCCGACATCGATGGCAGAAAGCGGGAGATACAGTTCGCCTCGCAAGGTGAGAAAGACTTCTATCAGGGGTTTGTCAGCATGATAAAAGAGAATGGCCCCATGCTGGCAAAGCCCTACTACCGGGTGACGGAGGACTGCATCGGCTGTGGTATATGCTCACGGGTGTGCCCAATGGGGTGCGTAAACGTGAGAGAGGGCAGGGCCGAACACGACTATACCGACTGTGCCAGCTGTATGGCCTGCATCCACGCCTGCCCACAGAAGTCCATACAGTTCGCCACGTTTAAAGAGGTCAATCCTGAGCACCGCTACCGCAACCCCAACATCCCGCTCAGGGAGATTATTGCGGGGAACTGTCAGAAGTAAAGGAGGACAAACCATGTACCCATACAAAACCTTCACCGTTGTCACCGACAACGGCCCCTATATCACCAAACTCATCCTCAAGGCCCCGGAAACTGTCCGGGCCGAGTGCATAGACAAAGACACCTTCTCCGTCTACGTGGAGCGCATCGACCCCAAGACCGGCAAGGGCTTCCTTGAGAACCACACCTGGCCCGGTCCGAAGATTTTTCCTTCCCAGGGCTACCGCCCGGTGTCGGCGGCGTACCCCTGCGACGAGAACGGCGGTAAGGTCTACCAGTCGGGGCACATCGCTCTGGAGATGCCCTACCAGATGGGCGCTCCCATCGGCTACTCTATGGCGGCGAGCCTCCGGGAGGGCGGCTACAACGCCCTGGTGGAATGCCGCTACCGGGTCACCCAGGTGAAGGATATCCCCGGCGAGGTGCCTATAAACGGCTGGATATTCGACGAGTCCCAGGGGGATATCTGCCCACAGCTGAGGGGCTGGCAGAATGGGTGCTCCCACTATGAGCCGCTCCCTCTGAACTACGGCTATTTCACCCCGGACTTGGACCATGCCAAGCAAAGCTTCACCGCCCTGGACAGCAACTACGGCGACGAGTGGGAGCATACCTTCCCGGAGAAGCTGCCCCTGGTGATCTGGCTCCACGGCCACGGCGAGGGCGGCGATGACCCGGCTTTGGCCTACACCGGCAACAAGGTGGTGGCCATCTCCTCCGACGATATTCAACGCAAGCTGGGCGGCGCGGGCTATGTGCTGGCCCCCCAGTGCCCCACCTTCTGGATGAATTCCGGTGCGGTGAACCATCAGGATCCCAAGGAGCTTACCAGCAGCAAAAGTATGTACACCGAGGCGGTGAAGGCCGTGATTGACGAGTTCATCGACCTTCACCCCGACATCGACCGGGACAGGGTGTACATCGGCGGCTGTTCCAACGGCGGGTTTATGACCATGCGGATGCTTCTGAGCTACCCGGACTTCTTTGCCGCCGCCTATCCGGTGTGCGAGGCCCTGCGGCCCAGCGACTTCTCAGAGCAGGATATTGAGAACCTCAAACACCTGCCTATGTGGTTCACCCAGGCCGAGAACGACCCAATCGTGCCTCCGGACGGTCTTGTGCTGCCCCTGGTACGGCGGCTGAAGGCGGCGGGTGCGGAGAATGTCCATGTTTCCCTGTTTGAGCGGATCGTGGACCAGTCCGGGCTGCATAAGGACGGCCAGGGCAGGCCGCTGGAGTATATGGGGCACTTCTCTTGGATACACACCTTTAACGATGACTGTGTGTATGATCTGGATGGGACGAGAGTCATGCACGAGGGGCGGCCGGTGACCTTGTGGCGCTGGATGGGGAGGCAGTGCAGAAAATAGAGGGACATACGGAAAAGGGCATGACAGAAAACACCTAACATCAACCAAGCAACAGGCTGTTGAGCCATGTGAGGGCGCTGTCAGACGATTTGAGGCAGTGGTAGAGAAATTGACCGACCACAGGCAAAACACCGTGTTGTGGCATTTGTGGCGATTTGTGAGGGATGATTACCACAGTGCAGATATGCAGGACTCTGAAAGATTTTCCCGCCTCAAAGGGCGTAGAAAACCGTCAAAAAGACAAGCAGGTTAAAGCGCGGGGGCGCTGGTCACCATGTGGCGTAGAGTTCATGCAAAACATGAACTCTTGTCAAGCACCGACCGAGCCGACTGAATTTCTGGCACTCAAAATTTGTGCTACATAAACAAAGAAAAAGCCCTTTCGACAATTTCAATCTGAGTATTGCAATTTTAGTGCGAAACTGTTAAAATAAATATAGCGAAAGCTAAAAAACACACAGTTTCGGTGAGGTTGCACTCGTGTGGCCTCTGACTTTCATGGCGCGCATCGGACACTAAAATTGCCCCGGGATGCGGGAGATCATGAACGTCCACAGTATTTGGCGCTGTGCCGACAGCGCTGTGTGGCCTTTCCTAAACGGAAAGGAGCCCGATGGTCATAATGTACGAAGGTGAGCCGATCTCAGTGCCAAAGGAGGTCGCAGAATTCCTGGAGCAGGACAGAAAGCGTGAGCAGGCAGAGGCTAAGCGGGACCAAAGGCATCTTAGTAAAGGTGAGCTCGAAACGGTGCTGTCCCCGAAAAGTTATTGCTTGTACTCGCTGGACGACCTTGCAATCAGGAGCCTCCGGCTTGAAAATCTGCGAAAAGCCGTGGCGGGTCTGGACAAGATCAAGCAGGAATTGATCCAGCTACGCTATTGCGAGGGGCTGTCCTTGGAGAAAATCGGAGCGATCCGGGGCGTATCCAAGGTGGCAATCTCAAAGCAACTGAAGAAGGTTCACAAAGAACTGAGGAGCTCCGTTTGGTGACGGGCTCCTTATTCTCTTTTGTTTCGAGAATTTTTTCAAAATTTTGGTTTACAAACTGTCTGCGAGTGTCCTTTATTATGTGGGATCAAATAGAAATTTGTGGAAGGAGAATGCGATTGAAGCAATCAGAATTCAAAAGCTATGATGAACTGCCGCTGTTTTTGAACGCAAAAATAGTGGCGCAGGTGCTGGGTATTTCGCTGGCTGGTACCTATGAACTACTGCACCGAGAGGGCTTTCCAGTGGTGAAAATCGGGTCACGGTTGGTGGTTCCAAAGGAAAAATTCCTCGCATGGGTTGAGGAACAGGCAGGAGGTAGATGTCATGAATAATTTTCTGAGAGCACAATGCAGCGGAGCAAAGAATTTCTTTCCTTTGCAAAACGCTATTTTCAGTTTGGGATTATCCACAGGTGAGATTGTTGTCTATACGTACCTCATGTACTGCGAGGACAGAAAATCACATCAGTGCTGGCCCAGCTACAAAACGATAGGGCGAGCCGTTGGTATGAGCCGCAACACAGTGCAAAAATATGTGCGGGAGCTGGAGTACAAGGCGCTGATTATTACGGAGCCTACCAAGTACGAATCTAAAGGTGGGCAGGTTCGAAATGGCAATCTGGTTTTTACGATTCTCCCTATCCAAGGAGCAATTGAATACCACAATGAGTGCCAGTTATCGAGGTAAGCGCTTGTAACTCCTGTGAGGGCCGTGTCAGGCATTTTGAAAGCGCAGTCGAGGAAGTTGAGCGGAAGAAAGCGCAGAACGCCGCTGTGGGGCATTTGTGGCGATTTGTGGGGGGCTTTTTGAAGAAGGGGTAGAACCCAACCATTATCCAGCCTTATTTCCGGGGATGAAAGGGCGAAGGGCGCAGAAAACCTGCCCTTGGGGCAGGGCAAGCATAGCGTTCGGCTATACGCCGTCCGCAGGAGCCGGGAAACCCGGCTCTCCCCCCGGCCCCCTAAAGGGGGAGTCGAGGGCAAGGACACATAACAAGGAGCGTGATTTTATACTGAAAAAGAAAACCACTATTATTACTGCGAGGCTTACACCGAGTGAAAAAGCAGCCATCCAGAATCGGGCTACCCCGTATCTTGCCCAGCCCGTCATCGTCCTGGACAAAATAGTCTTTCGTGTTCTGGCTGGCGGCGGCGCACAGCTTCCTGTTTTTCCAAAAGAGAAAGCCCTCCCGGCAGTCTAAA